>JBCCWS010000050.1 GCA_039193195.1 Pseudomonadota bacterium | reverse complement strand
TGTGTTGAACAGTGCACCCTGCGCTGTGGTAACGTCGTCCATTGGAAGGCCTTCTTTGTGTCCGAAAGTGCTGTGTCGTAACACCTTTCTAACACATCGAGGGCCTTCTTCTCTTTTGGCTCATGAATAATCCAGGCTAGGTTGCCCCCGGGGAGTCTGACGCGACTCCCGATGGCGCTCCGGGCCTTACGCGCGGAGCGCTCTTTTTTTCTGTGGCTTCTTCGGCGCGTAACGCATTTCCCGTTGGCGTCAACTCAGAAGCCAAGCCGGCGCTGCTCCCAGGCGCCCGAACGTAAGGATCGACACGCATGCACAAACTGACGACTGGCTTCAGCGCCCTGATCGCGCTCCTGTCTCTACTCGGCGGCTTTGTCGCCCCCACGGTGGCAGCTGCCGCCGATGACACCCTGCTTTACAGCGGCTCCTTCAAAGGTCGGTCGCGGCACAGCACGAGCGGCGAAGTGAGGGTGGTAGAGCGCGACGGGCGCACCCTCGTGATCTTGCAGCAGGACTTCCGCTTCGACGGTGCACCGGACCCGAAGCTCGGCTTCAGCCGTGATCGGCGCAAGCCCAAGCGCCTGTTCTCGCCCCTGTCCTCCAACCGTGGTGAGCAGGTCTACGAGCTGCCCGCAGGCATCGACACTGCTGATCTGCAGGGCTTGAACCTCTGGTGCGAGCGGTTTGGAGTGCAGTTGGGCTACGCGAAGTTCAACTGACTCGAGTGCTCAAGGCGCCGTCGTCCGATCAGCCTCGGGCGGCGGCTTCGTCACATCTACCCAACGGAATCCATCGCGGTTGGGCATGCGCAGGGTGATGAGTACTTGCCGGGTGAGCGGCGCGTCGCGTTCATGTAGACCGTTTAGGTGCAGAAGATAGGCCGTGAGGTGATAGGTCTGCTCGTCGCTGAGGGATCCCGGGGCCTCCATCGGCATGGCGCGGCGTACGAAGTCGAATACGGTGGTGGCGTAGGGCCAGTAGCTGCCAATCGTCTGATCCGGCCATTCGCTATCGAGGGGCATCTGGGCGTAGGCCAGCTCCGGCGCGGTGCCGCCGGCACCGGCCTCACCGTGGCAGTGGGCGCAGCGTTCCGCGAACAGTGCCTCGCCTAGGCTGACATCGCCGCTCCCCTGCGGTAGGCCCGTGCCGTCGGGGAACACGGTGCGATCGAGCGCGAGAAGGGTGCGTTCATCGAGCGGTTGGCCAAGGCCCGGGCCGAGCGGCGGCCCTTCTTGTGCCTGCACTACTGCGGTTAAGAGCAGCCCCACCATCCACGCGCGGGCTCGCCTAGGTGTACACATGGCTGACGAACCCGTCCTCGTCGACGGCGTAGGAGACCACCGCGTTGTAGTGGAAGTAGCCGTGCTTGCCGCGCTTGGCGATCAGCACGTCCCGTTCCGGTTGGACCTCGCCCGTTTCGTCCGTTGCTCGGCTCTTTAGCACCGCCGCCTGTCCTTGCCAATGCCAAGGTAGGCGGAAGCGAGTGAAACACTTAGGTTGAACGGGGCCGTCTAGGGCGGCCTCGGCCCAGCTCTTTCCGCCGTCGGCCGACACCTCCACCCGCACGATCCTGCCTCGCCCGCTCCAAGCCAAGCCCTTCACTTCGTAGAGCCCTCGCTCGTCGAGTACCATGCCCGTCGACGGGGAGGTGATGAGGGATTTCACCTCCATCTCTAGGGTGAACTGGCGCGCCGTGCCGTCTGCCTGCAGCTCCGTATAGCGGGAGGTCTCGTTGCGGGCCATGGCGGGCTGGTCCGCGAGCTGCAGGCGGTGCAGCCACTTTACCTGGGTGACGCCTTCGTAGCCGGGCAGGAGCAGGCGCATGGGATAGCCGTTCTCCGGTCGGATGCGTTCGCCGTTCTGATACAGCGCGATCATGGCGTCGTCGCTGAGCTTGGCCACGGGCACGCTCATGGCAAGGGCAAAGGCGTCGCGACCCTCAGCGACGGCCCAGGTAGCCGCGGGATCCACGCCTACCTCATCCAGGAGGATCGCGACGGGCACGCCGGTCCATTCGCTGTTCGCCACCATGCCGTGGATGTTGCTGGTAGCGGTTTGCAGGGGCTCGTCGTTCCAACCCGCATTGCTGTTGCCGCCGCATTCCACGAAGCACTGCCGAGAGTGCATCGGGTAGCGCAGGAGGGCGTCTATGCTGAAGGCGAGAGGGCGCTTTACCTTGCCGTGGATCGTCAGGCGGTGGCTGGCTGGGTCGATGTTGGGGACACCGTTATGGTGGCGCTCGAAGTGCAGGCCGTTCGGCACGATCGTGCCTTCCAAACGGTGCAGCGGCGTGTAGGAGATGCCGTTACCCGGCGCCATGGGATTGGTCGATGAGTAGCGAATCGTGCGCTTCTCGTGCACCGAAGGGTGGCCGTAGGTCACGAAGCCGCTGCCGGGCACCTGCATGGGATCGGGCTTCTGCGCCATGGGGGTCCGCGGCAAGCAAAAGGCAGCCCCGAGGGCAACGCTCCCCGTGAGTAGCGTGCGCCGGTCGATCAGACCGTTGCCGGCTCCAGGCGGCAACGTCGTGTCGTTCTCATCCCCCATGACGTAACGCTGGCACAGGGGGTGAGGGTGGATCAAGCGGGCGGATCAGCGAGATCGCGCAGGAGCGTGTGCAGGCGAGCGAGGCAACGCGGAGCTTCTTGCGGATCGATCAGGGTGGGGCGCTCTTCGCGCAGGGTGATCTCACCGCGTACCCACGCACGGCACAGCTGCTCGAGGGCGCTCGCCAGCTCGTCGTCCTGGTAGCGCAAGGCCGCTGGGTAGAGTTCGCGATAGGCCAGACGATCGGGCACCAGGGGGCGCGCGCCGTGGGCCACGGCCTCCAATGTGGACACGCCGAAGAACTCCTGCCGCGCAGTAGAGACGGCCAGGTGGCTGCGTCGCAGGAGGGCTTCGTAGGCCTCGCGGGAGGGCAGGTAGCCCCAGTGCACCACGCGACTCCCAAGGCTCTTGTGGGCTTGCTCGAAGATGGCAGGAGAGGTGCGAAAGCGCTCGCCGGCGACAGCGACGCGAAAGGGCACGCCGCGCGCTTGGAGGCGGGCGAGGGCCGAGAAGAACACCTCCGGAGCCTTGTCGTGTTCCCAGCGGTGGTTCCACAGTAGCACGGGACCTAGGGCGCGCGGCTCGCCGGGCAGATCGTCGGTCACTTCGCCGGATGCTCCTAGGCGCAGGGGATAGCCCGTCACTACGCTGCGGGTTTCCAAGCGCTCGATCCAGTTCTGCGGTACGGCGTCGGGCATGCGCTGGAGGAGCGTGCGGCCGGCATCGAGGAATGACTGCCTATTGTACTCACTGTTGAAGGCGCAACGATCTGCTGCCAGGGCCGAAACCAGCTGGGTGAAACCGTAGTGATGGTCCCGTCCATCGGCCGCCTCGTGCTGCACGGGGTAGGCGAGCTGATTCTCGTGAAAGTAGAGCACGGTTGGGATGGTGCTCAAGGCGGGCACCAGGCCGCGCAGTTCGGCGAGGGGGAGAAAGGCGCTCGCCAGCACCACGTCGTAGGGCTTGCTTAGCGTATCCGCATGCGAGAGCGAGAAGTGCACGGCAGCCCCGCGCATGCGCCATTTCCAATGGCGGCCCGGTAGGGATAGGACAGTCCAGCGCGCCTCGATGCCGGTGGTCACCGCGCGCGTGAATTCCGCGTGGGAGCCGGCGTCGAAGGGTTCGATGTAGAGCACGCGAAGCACAGGTTGGGATCACCGTTTGAGCGCAAGACCGTGCCTATGGTACTCGGTGAGCGGGATCGGGCGACGCGCTCGACTTCACTCGCGCCGTGCCGTCTAATGCGGCCACGCCCACCCCCCGCGATGAGAACCTACCCGCCAGTGACGCGCGAACCCGGCTTCCTCGCCCACGACGTCCCTCTGCAGGCTGGGCGCTTAGTGGCGCGCTACGACCGCTTCATCGCCGATGTCGAGCTCGATGACGGCACGGTCGTCCTCGCTCACTGCGTAAACCCGGGGCGCATGGAGGGCCTGGTGGTGCCGGGGGCGCGGGCTTGGATCTCGCCGGTGCCGTCGGACTCGAAGCGCAAGCTCCGCTGGACCCTGGAGCTGCTCGAGCTCGAGGGTCGCTTGGTCGGCGCCAACACGCAGGTGCCGAACCATATCGCTGAAGGGCTGGTAAGCGATGGCCTGATCCCAGGCCTGCGGCGCTTCCGGAAGCTGCAGCGCGAGGTGCGTTACGGCGAGAACTCGCGCATCGACCTGATGCTGCGCGGCGCGACGGATCACCTAGTGGAAGTGAAGAACTGCCACCTCGTCTATCCGGACGGGTGCGCCTACTTTCCGGATTCGGTAAGTGCGCGAGCTGCGAAGCACCTCGATGAGCTCGCCGCCCAGGTGGCTGAGGGCTACCGCGCCAGCGTGCTCTTCATCGTGCAACGCACGGACGCGCAGCGCTTGCGCCCGAGCGCCTTGCACGATCCGGACTTCGCCGCGGCTGCGACGCGGGCGGCGCAGGCCGGAGTACAGTTCCGCGCCGCCATGATCGATCCGACCCTAGAGGGCTATCGCTTCGTGCGCACGATTCCCGTCGACCTCCGGCCCTATGATCCTGCGACCTTAGCGCCCTATCGCGAGGCGCTGAACGCAGCGTCGGGTTGGAAGCGACGGGGCCCCGTGCCGGCGACTGCCCCGTAGGCCGCCCTCACCGCCACCTCATCGCCGTCGAGGACGCCGTCCTCATCGCGGTCGATCCCCATTCGCACGCCGGCGCCCGGTGGTACGCAGGTGAAAGTGAGTACGTTGCCAGGCGCGCGAGACGCCTCCAGCACCTCGCGCAGGGAAAGCTCTTCGCCCGCCCGGTCCAAGCGGAAGCGAGCCGGTGGCATCACCATAGTCATGCCGCGAGCTTCTCCATCGATGATCCCCTGGCCGATCAGATCGCACTCGCCGAGGGCTGCACGCTCGCGCAGCAGGCCCCAGTCCGCGATCGCCTCGGCGAAGTTGTCCGCGCGCAGGGTGATCTGCTGACCGACGATGGGCGCTAGGTTGGAATCCACGGCGAGGAGGAACTCGGCGGTGGCCTCGCGTTCCAGGCGGGACTCGAATTGAGAGAAGCTGAGCAAGAAGTTGGGTAGCGTGTCGAAGGAGCCGTCAAAGATGTAGCCAAAGCCACGGATCTGCTCACCCACTGATGGCCGTGGCACGGAGAAGATACGACCGACGAAGCCCACCTTTGTGTAGAGATTGCGAAAATGAGCAACCTTCATCGGTTGTCCGGCCCGCAGGCCCCCCGTCAGGCGAGATGAACCGAATAGTCCCTGATCCGGATCCACCGTGTGGCAGTCGTTGCAGGGCACCCCTTGACCGCCGATGCGCGTGCGGAAGATCTCCTCGCCGAGCGCTTGCTCGGGCGTGAGGGAGTTGTCGAGGGCGCGGACCGGATTCGGTGGGTAAGCCAGTGCCAAGGCGAAGTCCGTGAAGGCCTCCATCTGCCCGGGGCTCAGCGGCGCGGTGGCGCCGAGCAGGCCCTCGAAGGCGCCGTTGAAGGCGCGGAAGGCCGCGCGCTCATCGAAGGGGTCGCCGCTGTCCGGATCGTTGCCTCCGGTGCGATCTCCGCGCCAATGCATGGGGCCGTGGTTGACCATGCCGCGCAGGGTCTGGGTGGTCAGAGGGCCCTTCATTGGGTGGAAGGGCAATACCTCGTCGTTGGTAGGCACGGGCGGATTGGGGTTCTCCTCGACCAGGCCGTCGGGGTTGCCGAGGTCCCACGCGAGCTGGTCCAGATCGCCGAAGATGTGGCAGCCGGCGCAGGAAGAGTCTCCGCGGCTGGAGCTCAGCCGCGCGTCGTAGAGAAAACGGCGGCCGTTGCGCACTTCGGTGGGCTCGGGGTTGAACATCGCCGCGGACTGGATTGCGCGTCGGCGCTCGAGGTCGATGGTGACCACGGCGTTGTTGAAGCGCGAGAGCACGTACAGGCGCTGTCGGTTCTCGTCGAGCACCAGTCCAGTCGGGCCGCCGCCGGGGACCTCGATGTGGTCGGCCTCGTCGGGCACGAAGGTGCCGTCTTCTAAGGCTTGAGTGTCGAGTGATGCCACCTTGTCCGAGCCCATGCCGGCGAGCCAGAGCGTGGTGCCGTCGTCGCTGATCGCCATGGCTAGGGGGGTCGCTAGGCTGCGTTCGCGCTCGCTCTCGGTGCCCGGGAATCGATCGTAGTCGATATGCCGATTGAGGTGGCGCGGTTGCACCGTGCGGTCGTCCAGGTCGATCACCGTGAGGCGGTTCTCGATGAAGTGACCGCGCACGGTCTCGCCGCCGGAGAGTACGCCGGGGCCCTCGAAGCGCACCTGATTGCGAGCCTCGAGGTTGGTCACGTACAGGCGCGCCTCGCCGGGTTGACCGCCATGTTGAACAAGGTCGTGCCGACCCCGGAGTAGCGCTCTACTTCAACGGGCACGGCGGCACTAGCGTCGATCGCGAAGACGTCGTAGTCGGGCAAGCTGACGCGCACCAGATCGCTCCAGTCGCGGCCGCCGGCGTCGAGCCATCGCTCGCCCACGCTGCTTACGATCAGTCCGACCTCCGGAGCCGCAAGTCCCTCCACGTTCGTGAGCGGTGCGAGCTGCCCCTCGCCACCGACGCGTTCGTGGCTGATGACGGTCGTGCGGTTGCCCGAGTGCAGCACGCCGGCGTAGACGCGCTCGCCATCCGCACTGACTGCCAGGGGGCGTGGGGTATCGCCGAACAGGGTGACGATGGTGAGGGGCTGATCGCGGTCGTCGTTTGCATCGAACACCCACACGTCGGCCCTGCCCTCGGTCTCGAAGGGGCGATAGGGCAGGGGCGAGTGCTGGCCGCGATGGGCGGTGGTGATGAACGCGCGGCGTCCGTCGGGGCCGGCGAAGACGATGTCGCGCGGCTCATCACCGAGGCGTAGGGTGCGCACCACTCGGGGAGGGTCTTCACCAAGCGACACCACTGACACGCTGTCCGATAGGTGGTTGACCACCCACACCTGGTCCAGATCCTCAAGGAGCGCGACGGCGATGGGCTCCATGCCCACGGGCACCGAGTGCAGGTGACGCAGCCCCGTCGCCTCTACGGCGAAGACTTCTAGACGGTTATCTGGCGTATTGGTGGCAAAGAGGCGCTCCCTGTCGGCCGATAGGGCTAGGGGTCTCACCTGACCGGACTCGAAGGCGGTGAACGCGCCCTGCGCGAGGGCGCCCCCCGCCCACCCCAGGCAAGCGGCGAGGCCTATCCAGGGCGCGGGTGTCGTCCAGGACCTGATCATGAGCGCACTCCTTATCCGATAGGAGGTAAAGAAACCCCTTCGGTGGAGCAGACGGACAGTCGGTCCAAATCGGACAGCTCACCTGGCTTGGACGGCGGACGGGTTTTGAGCCGGCGATAGTGGGGAGCCGACGACTGGGCCACCGCCCATCGGGGAGGGTCATCGCGGAGTCACGTTGCCGTGCACAGCGTGGGTCCTCGGCGAGTTTCGTGGCTCGTCAGGGCATGAGACGGCGTTGCCGCAACGCAGCGGACGCCCGGCGGCAGACCCGCCCCAACCCCCGCTCCCCGGCCACAGGGCCTGCTCCCAAGGTCGGCCTCGAAGACCGCCGAGGTGACCTTGGCGCAGGAGCCTGTCTTCTGCGAGGACAACCTGACTCTCTAGCAGGTGCGCTTTGGCGATCGCCTGCGAACGCGTTGGCAGATCGAGGTGGATACGGACTGCCGGGTGGCGGCTTTCGTCCTACAACCGGCGATCGAGAATGCTCTTCGCCACGCCGTGGCACACTCGGCGGCGGCGCTCGCCTCGAGGCGCGAGCGTTGCAGCCAGGCTACCGCGTACGGCTGACCCTGCCGCTTCGGCGCTGCGCCTCTGTGCCATGAGCCGTTGTGCATTACCCGCTTGAGCGTTCACCATCGTAGGGCTGAACGAGAGGTAGAGCACGAGGGCCTTGATCACGGTTGGCGCTAGCGTTCAATCAGTCTGAAGCTCGCGTCCGCCAGTCGCACGCCGTTGATCTGCACTTGCACTGGGTGGACGCCGGGTCTCAGTACCCGCGTCGTGGTGGGTTTCATGGAGAGGCTCCTGGTGAGCGTCAGGCTGCCGCCGGCCGGGATCTCCCTTTGGGTCCACTTGAACACCTTAGGTCCCCTCTCGCCGTTGGCGAGACGATAGTGGATCACGAAGTCGATCATCAGCGGCTGGGCCCTTCGGCTGCGGCTGGCTAGGCTCAACGTAAGTGTTGCCGCGCCGCCGATGGACACGCGCTTGGGGGCGATCGCAAGCTGCGCGTCGAGGGATTTCGGCTTGGAGAAGCCCAGCAGGGCCAAGGCGCGCGCATCGCCCTGCTTCACCAGTGAACGGGCAGCGTGCCTTATCACCCAGTCGCGCCCTGGCGTCGCATCGTGTCGCCAGGACTCGAGGACCTCAAGCACCCGATCGGGGTGATCCTTGGCGATGTCGTTGAGCGTATTGGCCACGGACCGTCGCACGTAGAGTTCCTCGTCGTCCTTAAGCGCTTCGAGGATGGGGAAGATAGGACTTGGATCTTCGATGAGGGCGTGCAGTCGAGCGCCCCAGGGCAGGCGTGGGCGCACCCCTTCGGAGCACCAGCGTCGCACATGCGGGCTCGCATCTCCTGTCCACCTGTCGAACTGCGCAAACACGCGCTGCGGGTAGCGCTCGACGAAGGGCCGCACTGCGAATTCCGAGGAGAAGCGTTGAGTCAACGCATACATGGCCTGCATCGCGGGCTCGAAATGCTCGACGCCGTAGGTGGCAATGAACTGACCTAAGGGTCACTGTAGCCAACCGTCGGTAACTGCGTCGCAGTTGGGCAGCGGCGGCGGCAGGCTTTGGGTGAGCGTGGCGAGGGCCTCCGGAATTTCTTCCGGGAGGTGGAGCCTAAGTGCCTGCGCAAATTGCCGAACGCGATCCATCATTTCGAGTGCGTCAAGTTGGCGCGCAGCATCGGCAACGAAGCGCTTGGTATCGAAGGTTGGCTGCACAGCCTGCACCTGAGCAGCCAGAGACCTCGCGGCAGCGCGGTCGAACCAGTCCTTGAACGCCTTGGATTGCGACATGGATTTCCTCCGGTGGCAGGGCTCCCAATCCGTTTCCAGCGGACGGCTGCCTTGCCGGATCTTACGGACAAAGGGGGGAGCGCTCGAGACTGGCCGGCTCAGGGCGGCATCGGGTCCATGGCGTGGTGCGTTCCGCTCAATGAGACCCTCCTTCCCCAAAGGCGCGGGACCGTTGTCAAGGAGATAGGGGCTGGCCCTCTCGGCGCTGCCTTTGCGTTTGCGGCCCCATGCCTCGGCCTACGCATGGACCGATCGGGCGGGGGAACTGAGAGCTCCGCAGCACGCAGGCATCAGCTACATGATGTCGGACTACAATTACAGCTGGAACGACCGCGCGGGCGAGCTGATGGGGGTACCAGCGCACGTCATGTTCTACGCACCGGGGTTTACCAACGAGGACATCGGCGGTTCGATGGAGGAGGGCATGCGCATCGATCGCGCCGTACCGTATATCGTGCAGCCGGGCATCCACGGCTACATCACCAGCATGGTGGAACGGTCGGCGGCTGCGTCGGCCGTTGTCGAAGCCTACGCCGGCGAGCTGCCGGCCGTGACCGCCGTGCTGAGCGAGCATTCAAATCAGAGCAGAGAGGATGACCATGGGTACCAGAGAGCTAAGGGGAATATTCGTAACAGCTGCAGGTCTGTTGGGGGCGCTATTGGCCGACGCCGAGGTGGTGACCTCCGGCGATACGCACTTTCGCTTGCACCAGGAGGGCGTATCGCCCTTGCCGCCCGCGCAGCTGTGGCAACGCCTGACCGACCCTGCGAGTTGGTGGCACCCGGACCATACCTACTCGGGTGTCGTCAGCAACCTCTCTCTCGATCTCACCGCCGGCGGCCTTTGGCGCGAGGACTGGGACGGCGGCTCGGTCGCCCACGGTGAGGTGTTGTTGGTGTACGCGGCGCGCGAGTTGCGCTTGAACGCGCCCTTTGGTCCACTCCAAGGAGTGGGCGCGCACGTGGTGTGGTCGATCACTTTGGCGCCAGAGGGTGAGGGCACGCGCGTCACCTTCGATGAGGTGGCAAGTGCAGCGCCAGGTGCCGCCCTAGATGAGCTGGCGGGCGCGGTCGACCTCGTAAAGGACGAGGCGATGCGTCGCCTCGTCGGCGAGTGAGAGAGATTACTTCTCGGCGCCCGGGACCGACGCCGCGGGGCACCGCGATCCTGCGCTCCGCATCGTTAGACCGCGAGCATCGCTAGCAGGCCATTGGCCTTCAGGAACAGCTCGGAGCGGTGGGCGAGGCCATTCTCACCACCGTTGACCTTCTTCGTCACCCGTCGCACATCGCCGCGGTCGGCGATGCTGTTGAGCTTGTTCGTGTCCCAGTAAAACACCGCGGACTGGACGGCGTACTCGCTGGCGACAAGGTCGGGGTACTCCACCACGCGCTCGTCCTCGGCCCACTCGGCGAAGGCCTCGTAGTTGCGCTTTCCCGTGAGTTGGATCAGGCCGCGTCCCCGGTAGCGCCAGCCGTCGCCACTCGTCTCGTTGCCATTGCCCATGCGGCCGCCGTACACGCGGTTGGCGATCTTTTCGGGCTGCCGATGATACTTCTGCGCCTCGCGCATCGTTTTGAAGTACTTCGGGAAGACCGCGCGCAGAGCCTTCGCGGAGTAGTTCAGGTTCTCCTCATCGAAGCGCATCATGCCCGACTCGTGGAGGACCTGGGAGAAGAAGTGCGCCAGACGATTTCGGCTGTCGGCGATGCCGTAGGCGGGAAGCGTGTCGACGAGATCGTCGATGTAGATGGCGGCGTGGTGTTCTGCCACGCCCATTTCTTGCAGCAGTTCTACGGGAGCTAGGGCCATCAGCTGGGTCTCCTTGGTGGGCGTAGGTGATCACTAGCGTAAGCGAGTTGTGAAGCAAAAAGGTCTCACGGATACCACCACGTGCTCGAAAGGGCCCTTGGCGAGGTGTAAAGGCGCCTACCCACGCGACCCGCGAGCACCGTAGAGCAGTGTGCCCGCAGCGCGCCACGACCTCTCGTCTATCCCCCCCCCCCCCGCGGTAGCTTCCCGTTGCAGTAGGGGCATCGAGGACTCCGATCGCGCCCTCGGGGCCGACGGCGCGTACAGCCCGAGAGCAGGGTTCGGTAGGCGGCTATTACGCCAGCTCCCGTGTCGCTTGACTTAGAATAGGGTTAGGTAGGACGAACTCTTTGGAAGATGCCTACCTAGCTCGGTTTGGGTGTGCATCATTGGAGGCGGTCCGCACTTGCGCGGCGTTGCTGGTGGCCGCAGCGGCCGCTAGCGTGAAGCGCTAGGGCGCGATGAGATCGCCTGGCGCCTGCCAGGCCCGCCGTTTGAGCGAGAGTTACTCCGTCACCGGAGGGGTCCCTACGTGGTCTGCGTCGAACAGGTGCGGGAGTCCTCGATGGGCTCGATCGCGTTGGCTCCCGCGAGGTCTGCGGCGTTGACTCGCGGATGGCGCTGGAGAAGGCGTCCTCGACGCTGCGTGAGGGCTAGCCATCGAGGCCCTCGAGGGTCGAGACATGGTCGGAAGTGACTTGAGGAGCCTTCGACTGCGCGCGAGACTAGGCGACGAAGGAATGGCGGCAGCAAAGGCCCAATGCTGCTCGAAGATCAGTGGCGTTAGGAACCAGAACCTTGTCATCCACGACCGAACCTCCAGCGAGCGTTGCGCGAGACATTCGCTACACGCGGGTCTACAGAGTGCGAGAGTCGTTCGCCCGCGATGCCCGCGTCGCGCAGAAGCAGTATCTGCGGCTTACCCGGGCCTTCATTGTCACCACAGCGCTCGCCGCCATCACTGGCGGATTGCTTCTCTACGGACTCGAGGCCGAGGAGGACCCTGGCCGGCCCGTGGTGTCGCTGCTGGCGGCGCAAGGCATCCAGCTCTCGCTTGTCGTGCTTGAGGCCTTGTGCTTAGCGGTCGCCGGCTACTGTGGCTACGTACTCGGTGAACTCGATCCGCGATCGCGCTGGAAGACGCGGCGACTCAAGACTGAGGAGTATCGATTGCTCCTTGCCAGTCGGGTCCTCGAGCTAGGTCACGCCGCAGGACCCGAAGACTTTTGCTCAGCGGGTGATTGGTTCTTGGCCTTCTTCGAGGGGCAGCTCGGATACCTTGAAGATAGTAAGGACCGACACCACCGCACGGTCAGCACGTTGATCATCTTTAGTGGATTGCTGGCCGGTCTCCTGGCACTCGCGACCGCTCTCACGGGATTCGACAACAGTGTCGTGGTCGTCGCCGTCGCCCTCCTTGGCGTGGTGGCGCCAGCGATTGCGTCGGCGTTGCGCAGCTGGGGAGAGGCGACGGCGAGCAAACGGCGTGCGAAGTTCCACGAGGAAAGCTGGCTGCAGCTGATGGAGCTTAGCGATCGAGTACCAGCGTTTGAGGCAGCGCTTGCAGGTCATGATCTTGACGGCGCCCAGCGCTTCGCCAACCAGGTCTTTCGCGTGCTGCGCCGCGATCATGAGGGATTCGCTTCGATGTTCGAGGACGGCAAGTTGGACGAGCTAGACAGTGAACGCGCGGACGAGGAGTGACACTCGCCGCGAGACGGCAACAACGCGATCGCCGATTGACGAACTCATGCAGCATGCGCTAGCGTCGTCGGGAAGAAAGCAACAGTCCTTCTTATTCTGTTGCGCCATCACGACTGAAAGGGGGTTGAGGCATGGACGCCAGGATCAGTCTTCGTAGTGCGGTGTGCTTGGCCAGCCGCTTCAGTGGCAGGCTGGGCCCTTGCGTTGTCCTCGGCGCCACAGTCTGTAGCTCCCCTTCTTTGGCCCTCGATCCGCTCCCCGCTGAAGTGCCCGTTGGGGCGTTGCGCCCCATGTTCGGCGGGGATGGCAGTGAGGGGGTGGTCTACGATGGGGACCGCGATGGCGATTTTCCTTTCGAGGATCCGTACGACGCCATCGGCCTTTCGGTCGCCGGCCTCGGCGACATCAACGGTGATGGGTTCGACGACGCGTTCATCGGCGACCCGGGTTTTGGCGGCTTTTACTTCGCTGGCTCTCCTGGTCGGTCCTACCTGATCTTTGGTCGAAGCGATGGCTTCCCCCCCGTCTCGCCTCTGCCCGAGCCTGGCACAGGTGTTTTGCTGCGCACCCTGGGGCGGGACAACTTCGCTGGCGTATCGCAGCGCGTGGGCGACGTGAACGGGGACGGCCTCGACGACATCCTGGTGGGCGCGTGGCGCAAGGCACGCGATGTCGACAACCAAACGACGGGCCAGGCATACCTCTTGTTCGGCCGTCCCGACTTCGGCACGCAGGTCTTGGTGCTAGACAACATTCAGAACCGTCCTGGCACGGGCACGCTTTTCACGGGGTTGAACAACGGCGACGGCACGGGCAGCGATGTCGTCGGCGCCTGTGACCTCAACGGCGACGGCATCGATGACATGCTCATCGGTGCCTACGGTGCCGACGCGGATGGCGTGAACTCCGCTGGCGTTACCTACGTGGTGTTCGGTCGAACCCGGTTCCCGCCAATAACCCCCCTCGGCATTCTCTCTCCGCAGGTCGGGGGCGATGGCAGCGTGGGATTCGTGGTCAAGGGATCCGAGGAGTTCGATCGGGTAGGCAACGACGTTGCCTGTGGCGATGTGAATGCTGACGGCCGGGCGGACCTGCTGCTGAGCCCGTACGTGCTCTTCGGGCGCAGCGACGGCTTCCCGGCAGTGGTCGATCTGGCCGACTTGCGTCCCGAGAACGGTGGGGATGGTAGTCAGGGGTTCCTCGTCAGCGTCGAGCAACCCCTATTGGTCAATCGAATTCAGGCCGCTGGCGACCTAAACGGCGATGGACACGACGACATGGTAGTGGACCTAGGCCGCAGCAACGTGGACTCATTCGGGCCGCGAGTGGCAGCCGTGCTTTACGGCACCGAGCAACCAACCCCGGCAGTGCTTGAACTGGATAGCCTAAGGCCCGGGGAAGGTGGCGATGGGGAGCGGGGGTTCTTCTTGAGTGCCGAGCCTGCTGATGAAGGGCTGGGTCTTCGGCGAGTGGCGAGTGCAGGAGACTTTGATGGCGATGGCATCGGTGACCTGCTCATAGGTCATCCCAACATCAACGCCGATGGCGTAGATCCGGTGAACGTGGAGACGGACGGTGTTACCTACTTGCTGTTCGGCACCACCGATCCCATCCCCGCTGAGGTGGATCTGACGGATTTGCGCGCCGCCAACGGCGGCGACGGAAGCGCCGGTATCGTCTTCCTCGGCGAGCCCGACGCGTTCACCGCCAACACGGCGGCCCTTGGCGCGGCCGTGTCCTCGGCCGGGGACCTAAACGGCGACGGCTACGACGACCTGGTGATCGGCGCGCCGGACTCACCCCAATTCTTGGGCCCGGAAGGGGGGGGTGCGTACGTGATCTTCGGCCGCCCGCGCCGGTAGTCATCTGCGCGAGCGATGCGGCGCTAGTCCGGCCTTTTCGTATGCGGAGCCAGGCTGCTCAGAAGCAACCAGTCGGGAAATGCTCGGATCTGCGCAGGCGTGCCGTGGACGACGACGCGGCCTGCAGCGATCTCCTCCCGCAGATCCCGAAAACCCCGCCAGGCCTCGACGAAGCGGCGAATGTCCGCCTTCACTAACACGTCGGTGTCATAGCCTGGATGCTTTAAGCACATATCCACCTTCTCGCTCTCGCACACCAACCAGAAGCGACCGTACTCGTGCTGACAGCCAGAGAACTCGAACTCGATAACGGTTCTTCCCGCGGGCATCGCGCTGATGTCCAGGCGCGTCGACATGCTCCAGGCGAGGAAGGCGGGGTCGAGGTCGTCGTCCACCATCTGGCGGGCCCAGCGCTGGCCCCATGCGGCCATGCCCATGATCACCTCGTTGAGCTCGAGGCCCGCCTGCGTGGGCTCGTAGCGCGCGCGGCGGCTGCCGTCGACGGCGATGCGCTCAATGATCCCAGCTCGCTCTAGTTCGCCCAAGCGCGTGGAGAGCAGTGTCGGTGAGATGCGCGGGACGCCCCGGTGGATCTCACTGAAGCTGCGACAGCCATCCAGTACTCGGCTGGCGACGAGCAGGGTCCACCGGCGGCACAGCAGCTCGGCAGCGAGGGCAAGGGGGCAGTACTGCCCGTACTCCGAGGTGTTGGGCGCACAGGCCGTGGCCGCGTCTGGCTCGTCCATCGATGGGCTCTCCCGTCGCCTTTTACTACAGAATCAAGAGTAGCCCCCTGCGTTCGCTAGCAGTAGCGTCTTGCGAGTGAAAGCGATGGAGAGTGCGATGGAACGCGTACGGCGGGCATTGGCCGTGCTGGGGGTGCTCTGGGCAGCGCTGGCGACGGCTGCCGACGGCACGTGGGTCGCCGCGTGGAATGAGCAGGTGTTGGAAGTGGCCGAGGCGGAGGATGGCCTGCTCACGCTCAAAGGCGTGCGCGCGGCGGCGATGACCCATCAGGCGATGGCGCGAACCCTGCGTTGCGCTGACACCTGCGCGGACTCCCTGTCGGCCTATGCAGCCGCCGTCGCGGCGCACGCGGTCGCACTCCACGAGTACCCGGCCGCGCGCAGCAGATGGGACTGTCTCCTCGCCAGGGCGCGGCCGGCCGACGCCAGAGCAGCCGCGCTGGAGCCCGTGGGTGCACGAGCCCGCCAGGTTGCCCAAGGCGTGCTCAGGTCGCGCCAGGACGATGGCTGGTCAGCCCCGGCGGAGTACCGTTGGCGCGACCCGGCCCCGGGAGTGTACGCAGCCTTTCCGGAACACTCTCGCACCCCTGCCGATTTCGTTTTCGGCGCCGGTTGGGCGAGGGCGCGACCCTTCGCTCTAAGTTCACCGCAGGAGTTCCGAGTGCCGCCACCGCCGGCTATCGACAGCCTTGCCTACGCCGAGGCCTACGAAGAGGTGCGTCGACTAGGTGCTCAAGACGCGCGCCATCGAACCGCAGATCAAACGCACCTCGCCCTGTGGTGGAAGGACTTCGTCGAGCGCTCGCACAACCGTTTGGCCCGCGAGCTCATCGCCCAGGAGGAGATGGATCTGCGCGAGGCATCCCAACTCCTCGCGTGGCTCAACGCGAGCATCTTCGACGCTTACGTGGCGAGCTTTGACAGCAAGTTTCATCACAATCACTGGCGACCTTACACCGCGATTCGCTGGCCCGACGATGGCAACCCTGCCACGGTGTCCGACGCCACCTGGACCAACACCCACGATCACACGTACGCTTTCCCCTCCTATCCGTCCGCGCACGGCACGGCGTGTGGGGCCGCCATGACCGTGCTAGCGCACGTGTTCGGTGATGATCGTCGGGTGGTCATGCGCACGCCCTTCGTGGATGGGCAGGGGCCGGGGTCGAGCAAGCGGCAGATGATCCCACCGACGCGCGAGTTCCGGGGTTTCTTGGCCGCCGCCGATCAGTGCGGCCGATCTCGCGTCTTTCTAGGCATCCACTTTACCTACGACGCCACCCAGGGCGTAGCCCTCGGCCATCGCGTGGGGCGCGCGGTGCTCGAACGCCTGGTGCTTGGGCCCTAGGGCGCCTCGCGATGCCGCTCGACGAGCGCGTCCGCTAGGAAGTCATACACGGGCCGCACCCGAGCGTTTGTGCGCAGCTCCTGGTGGGCGACGAGCCAGAGCGGTATCGGCAGCGGGGCCATCTGCGGCACCACGGGCACGACGTGCGGATCGCGATCGCCGATTGTGCTCGGCATCACCCCGATCCCCACTCCGCGCTTCACCATCTCCCAATGCACGATGTGATTTTCCGTGACCACGGGAAAGTTGCGCTGCGTGAGGTGAAAGCCGCGCTCGTTCAGCGCTTGCACGAAGCGCTCGCTGCGATCGAAGCCGATGAAGTGCGCGTGACTGAAGTCCTCGGCGCGCGTGGGTTCGCCTATGGCCTCGAGGTAGTGCGGCGCCGCGTAGAGCATGGCGCGAGCATCGGCGATATGCCTGGCGATCAGATCCGATTGCGTGGGCTTGAAAGCGCGTAGGGCGATGTCCGCCTCGCGCCGCTTTAGGTCGCTGGTCTCGTTGGTGGCGATGATCTCTAGGTGGATGCCGGGCTCGAGCCGACGCAAGCGGGCGATGAGCTCCGGCAGGATGTGCGTGGCCGCCGCCTCGGTGGCGCTAATGCATACGTTACCTTCGAGGGATGTGGCCTGGCCTGTTGCGGCGAGGGACAGCTGGTTCGCCGCCTCCGCCATCGACTGCACGTGCTCGAGCAAGGAGAGCCCGCTCGGGGTCGGTTCCAAGCCGCGCCCGCGGCGCTCGAAGAGCACCACGCCGAGCTCCTCCTCGAGCGCCGCCACCTGCCGGCCCAGCGTCGGTTGCGTGGTGCCCAGAGCGCGAGCGCCGGCGGAGAGGGAGCCTTCGGTCGCCGTCACGAGGAAGGCCCGGGCGCGATTCCAGTCGAAGCCTATCGATCGCCAATCCATGCGTTCTTGCCTATCAGATGTTCCGGTTTGGGCATTTTCTATCTAAAAACGTATAGATAAGCTACTTCTAACGTTGAGCGTTCCGCCGCTCACCCCATCGAGCCATCTACGCGGAAGGAGGTTTCTCATGGCATCGGCAATGGGATTTTGGGATCGCATCGCAGACAGCTACGCCGCCAAAGCGGTGCCCGACGAGGCGGCTTACGCGCACAAGCTCGCGGTGACGGCGCGCTATCTTCGCCCAGAGCACGAGGTGCTGGAGATTGGTTGCGGCACGGGCACCACGGCGTTGCATCACGCCCACCGCGTCGGCCACCTGCGGGCCGTCGATGGCTCGTCGAAGATGATCGAGATCGCTCGGGCCAAGGCGGACAAGGCAGGGGTCGAGAACGTGGACTTCGAGGTGAGCACCATCGAAGCACTCGATGTACCCGCCCAGAGCGTCGACGTGGTCATGGCCCACAGCATCCTCCACCTCTTGGATGACTTGCGCGGCACCTTGAAGCGACTGCACGACATGCTGCGTCCGGGCGGCGTGCTAGTGAGCAGCACCGCGTGCCTCGGCGACAAGATGTGGTGGTTCGGTCTCATCGGTCCTATCGGCCACGCCCTTGGCCTGCTGCCGCTAGTGCGCGTGTTCACGCGCAAGCAGTTCGAGCAAGCGGTCATCGAGGCGGGCTTTGAGTTGGAGGTGCAGTGGGTGGCTAACGAGGGCAAATCGCACTCGGTGTTCATCGTGGCGCGACGCCCCGAGTAAGACACCCCGCAACATGTCCCACGCGCTGGGACGCGGTAAGGTGGCGCTGTTCATACCCTGGGAGAGCCCCCATGCTGCGTCCCCTCTTCGTTTGCCTGAGCGCCACGCTGCTTGCGACTGCGGTCGCCGCGGCGGCGGAGACGGTCGTCGAGCACGATTTCCTCACGATCGGCGAACCTTCCGGCAGCCAGACCGTCACCTACGCAGATGACGGCTCGCTATCGGTCGAGTTTCACTTCAACGATCGCGGCCGCGGCCCTCAGACCAGGAGCATCGTGCGGCTAGATGCCAACGGTTTGCCCGTGTTGCTTCATACGACCGGGGTAAACTACTACAAGGCCCAGGTCGACGAGCAGTTCTCTCAGGTAGAGGGCACGGCGCGCTGGCGCTCCACCGTGGAGCAAGGCGAGCAGAAGGTGGCAGGCCCTGCGGTCTACGTGCCATCGAACAGCTTCCCCGAGTACACGGCTATCCTCGCCCGCGCGCTGCTTGCGCAACCGGAGCGTCGCCTAGCCCTGCTGCCAGCCGGTGAAGCCAACATTCGCGAGGTCGAGTCCATCACCCTCGACGACGTCGAGCGTTCGCAGATCACTCTCTACGCGATCACCGGACTCGGTTCGATGCCCGAGTACCTGTGGTTGAACCAGGCGGGGGAGCTGTACGGGGCCGACTACAACTGGTTCGGGGTCACGCCCAAAGGGCAGGGCGCCAGCATCGCCCAGCTGAAGGAGCGCCAACAGGCGGCCCAAGATCGCTACCTGACAGACGTTGCGCAGCGCCTGCGCGAGCCCCTGGAGGGCTTGGTGGCGATCGTCAACGCCAGGTTGTTCGACGCGCAGAACGCTCGGGTCTTGCCCCAAGCGAGCGTGTTTCTACAGGATGGCGTGATCAGTGCGGTTTACGAGCAGTCGGTGATGGCGCCGGAGGAGGCCACGGTGATCGATGCCGATGGCATGCTGCTCATGCCAGCTTTGTGGGACATGCATGGGCATATCGGCGCCTCGGACTACCTCAACTACCTAGCCGCGGGCGTCACCAACGTGCGCGATATGGCGAATGACCCAGACTACGTCCTGCGCACGCGCCGTGAAGCGGCGCACGGGCGCATCGCCGCACCAGACATCTACCCGATGGGCTTCATCGACCGTCGCGGCGAATTCGCCGCGCCGACGGGCATGCTAGCGGCTACGCTGGAAGAGGCGATCGAATTCGTTGACTACTACGCGAGGCGGGGCTTCCACGGGATCAAGCTCTACAGCTCGATAGACCCCGCATGGGTGGCGCCCATCGCCGAACGCGCGCACAGCCTAGACCTCACGGTGCTCGGGCACATTCCCTCGGGCATGACTGCGGCCGACGCAATCCGGGCGGGCTTCGACGAGGTTACCCACGTCAATATGATCCTGCTCAATTTTCTCAATGGCGCCCAGATCGACACGCGCACGCCCCAGCGCTTCATCGTGCCGACCCGCGAGGCGGGCGAGCTCGATCCCTGGTCGGCCGAGGTATCCGACTTTATCCAGCTCATGCGCACGCACGGGGTTGCGCACGATCCGACCTACTCCCTGTTCATGCAGATGTTCACCAACACGCCGGGGGAGGTCTCGAGCCTAGCGACTCCCTTCATCGATCACCTGCCTCCCACCTTGGCTCGGAGCATGGTGAGTGAACCCGGTTTCAACGAGGGTATCGAGGTCGAAGGGCGCGCGACGGCGCAGATGACCCGTGCTCTGATCCGACGCCTGCACGATGCCGGCATCCGCCTGTTGCCGGGCACGGATTGGGGGCCGGCGGGCTTCGCCGTGATCCGCGACATGATGTACCTGGCTGAAGCGGGCATTCCGCCGGCCGATGTGCTGCGTGCGGCCACCCTCGGCGCCGCCGAGCACATGGGCGTGGATCAACAGCTGGGCTCTGTGAGCAAAGGCAAGCGCGCACACCTGGTGCTCGTGCCCGGCGATCCCCTGAGCGATCTGTCGGCGCTCTACGGGGCCCGCTACGTGATCAAGGACCAAGCGATCTACCGTCCGGCCGATCTGCTGCGTGAGGCCGGCTTCTTGCCCTTCGGCGATGCTCGTTGATCACTGGCCTTGGGCGGCGGTAGCCGCTTCGCTGATCGGGCAATCACCGGCGTCGAAGTGCAACCGGGTAGTGAATCCCTCGCCGTGTAGGAAGGCCTGCTGAAGGCGGTAGGCTTCGAACTCGCGCGCCTGGCGCTGGTTGCAGTCGTCAGCATTCAGGCCCGCGTGATCCTGCAGGAAGTGCACCAGCTCGTGCAGCACGAGCGATCGTGTCACCGGATCGTGCTCTGCGGCTCGCAGGCGCTCGTCCAGGTAGATGACGTTGCCGTGATCGAGGTACAGACCGTGCACGTTGGTGCAGCGCGCGGCGCTGCCGCTGGGGCAGGTCCTCGCCTCCAACCATGCGGCCGATCGGTACTCGAGGGTCGGCATCTGCTGCGGCAACGGATAGCCGCTCAGTTGTGAGGCCAGCGCTAGCAGCAGTTCGAGCATCGTCGCAGTCCCTGGTGAGTAATCCGGTCAGGTCCTTCGACTCTGGCGTTCGCTGGGCGCGCCGGGAAGCAGACTGGTTCACACTGCTCGAAGTGCATGTAGGCGACATGAGCGCGAGCGCGGCGATGCTATCCTTCACCACCAGCCCACCCACCTGCGAAGGACATGCCGTGAATGTGCTGCTGCTCTCCCCTGGATACCCCGCCGACATGCCCGAGTTTGCCCGTGGCCTGGCCGAGAGCGGAGCGCGCGTTTTCGGCGTAGGCGATTCCCCTGTCCAGGGCTTGCCTGATCTCGTACGGCACGCTCTCAGCCACTACGTACAGGTGCGCTCGCTCTGGCGCACGGATGCCCTGATTCAGGAACTGGTGACCCAGCTGCGGGGCGTCGAGATAGACCGCATCGAGTGTCTTTGGGAGCCGGGCATCGAGTTGGCCGCGACCCTGCGCGAGCGCTTCGGCGTGCCCGGCATGGGCCTCGCCCAAGCCAAGCTGTTCCGCGACAAGGAAGCGATGAAGCACGCCCTCGACGAGGCGGGCATTCGCACACCACGCCACCAAAAGGTAGACAGCATCGCCGGCGCTTGGGAGGCGGCGGAGCGCATCGGCTACCCTCTCATCGTCAAGCCCATCGCCGGCGCCGGTTCCGCCGACACCTATAGAGTCGATTCGGCGGATGACCTGCGCCACGTGTTGCCCAAGCTCACCCATGTGCCGCAGATAAGCGTGGAGGAGTTCGTCGACGGCGAGGAGTACACCTACGATACGATCACCATCAGCGGCGAGATCGCCTACCACAACATCGCCTGGTACCGTCCGCGGCCGCTCATCGCGCGCAGCAACGAGTGGATCAGTCCCCAGGTAATCGCCCTGCGCGAGGTGGAGGATCCATCCCTCGCCGAGGGGGCTCGGATGGGCCGGGAGGTGATCGCCGCGCTTGGGGTTGATACGGCCTTCACGCACATGGAGTGGTACCGCAAGGCGGATGGCGAGGTGGTGTTCGGCGAGATCGGCGCCCGACCGCCCGGGGCCCATCAGGTCGACCAGATGAAGTGGGCCTGCGACTTCGACGTGTTTCGCGCCTGGGGCTCAGCAGTGGCTCGCGGGGAGCTGGGCGAGGCCTTCGAGCGTCGCTACAACGTGGCCACGATCTACAAGCGCGCGCGAGGCGTGGGCCGCATTCGAAAGATCGAGGGCACGGACGCCTTGCAGCGTCGCTTCGGGGAGCACGTGGTTTGGAACACGTTGCTCCCGGTGGGGTCGCAGCGACGGGACTGGCGCAAGACCCTAGTCTCCGACGGTTTCATCATGCTCCGCCATGAGCAACTCGACGCCACGCTGGAGATGGCTGACGCGGTGGGGGCAGATCTTCATCTAAACGCTCAGTAGGGGCGATCCATCCCTCAGGCGAGTTCGACCCGCACGAGCTTAACTATCTCGCTCAGTGCATCCTCCACGCGTGCCGTCTCCGGGTGGCGCACGATCACGTAGCCGTCTCCTTCGTAGGAGCTGGAGGGTACCTGCCCTTCGCGCGGCAGGCGCGTTTCCATCACCAGGTCCCCGAAGCGACGTTGGGCCTCGTCGAGGCCGTGGATGCGCCGGACGCGGCCGACGCCTTGGCCGCGAAAGTACGCGGCCCCGGCGGCGTAGCGGCGCTCGGGCGGTTCGAACTCGCCGAGGATCATCAGGCGGGCCCACACTCGGTAGAAGTTCACGTCGTGAGCGTAGGAGAGCAGGGAGGTGAACTGAGCCCCGGGCGGTCGCGCGCCTACCTCGGATACCGCGATACGTCCGTCCGACAGGTGAAACCACTCCATGTGGCTGAGCCCAGTCTCCAGCCCCAAGGCGCGAACGCCCTGAGTGGCGGCGGCGCGGATCGGATCGAACTGCGTGTCGCTGATGTCTCGGGGCAGCACCACGATCCACTGGATCCACGGGTTCTTCATGACGTGCAGGGGCGAGGGGAAGTAGCGCGAGATCGAATGCCAGCGCAGCTCGCCGTCTACGCACACGCTGTCGAAGGAGTACTCCGTGCCGGCGACGAACTCCTCGTAGAGCGAGGCTTGGGCGGGCACCGGTGGGTACATGGAGAGGAAGCTGTTCAGCTGGCCGTCGTTATCGAGGCGATAGGTACCCTTGCCGCCAGCACCGGCTGGCGGTTTGACGATGATCGGGTAGCCGACCTTGTCGGCGAAGGCCTTGGCCGTCGCCGTGTCGCCGACTAGCGCATGGCGAGCACAGGGCACGCCATGGGCGCGCAGCACGTTTTTCATTTGTGCCTTGTCGCGGAAGTTCTGTGCAGCTTCCACGCTGAGCCCCGCGATGCCGAGCACTTCGCGCGCGGCCGCTAGCGGCACCTGGAGCTGCTCCAAAGAGGCGATGTAGGCCCGCGCGGGGCCGTGGCGCTGCTGCAGGTTGCGGGCCGCATCTACGAGCTGCTGAGGATCCAGCCCATCGCGCACCTGAGCGTGGCCCGCGAGCAGGTGGCGAATCTCCGCGGGCACTTTCTCTAGCCGATCCTGGCTGACCAGCGTGAGGTTCACCCCGGGAGTCTGGGCCGCGGCGCTGATGAACTTCAGCGTCGCGTCCATGAAGAACGGCGCTGCAAAGATGGCGTGTGTGCTCATGGGCCTAGTTTACCCGCGAGCGCGCGTGCCCGCCTGCGGGGGTAGTGATCGCGCTAGACTGGGTGCCGGTACCACGGTCGATCATCGGGATGGAAGCGATGGCGCAAGACGCGTTGACCGACGCAGCGCAGGGGAAGGTGGTGGTGCTGACCGGAGCCGGCGTCTCGGCGGAGTCTGGGCTCGCCACCTTCCGCGACGCGCACGGCATCTGGGCTCGCTACCGCATCGAAGACGTCGCCACGCCGGAAGCCTTCGCCCGCGACCCCGTGCGTGTGCTCGAGTTCTACAACCTACGCCGCGCCCAAGCCGCCGCCGAGGAGGTGGTGCCGAACGATGCCCATCGGGCCCTTGCTCGCCTCGAGCGCGAGTGGATGGGGGAGTTCCTCCTGGTTACGCAGAACGTCGATGACCTGCACGAGCAGGCCGGCTCCGGCGAGGCGTTGGTGCACATGCACGGCGAGCTGCATCGCAGCCGCTGCCAGCAGTGCGGCACGGTGGTAGGGGGGCTTGGGGCGCTTAGCGTAGAGATGGCGTGCGAGGCGTGCGGCGCGGTGGGCGGGATGCGTCCAAACGTGGTCTGGTTTGGCGAGATGCCGGTGGCTATGGACCGCATCCACGACGCCTTGGAGGCCTGCGCTCTGTTCGTCTCGATCGGCACCTCAGGCAACGTCTACCCGGCGGCGGGTTTCGTGCGCGCGGCCCGTGCTGCGGGCGCCTACACTCTCGAGCTCAATCTCGAGCCGTCGCAGGGCGCGTCCTCCTTCCACCAAACACGCCAGGGGCCTGCGTCAACGCTGGTGCCGTCCTTCGTCGACGCGCTGCTCGCCGGTGAGCTATCCCTATAGCCAACCCATCTCGATCGCCTTCAGCACAGCGCGCGTACGATCGCGCACGCCGAGCTTCGCCAGTACGGCGGATACTTGGTTCTTGATCGTACCCTCGGATTTCGAGAGTGCAGTCGAGATCTCCTTGTTCGAGTAGCCGCCCGCCATCAAGCGCAGGACCTGCAGCTCGCGAGGCGACAGGGGTTCCGGCGCATCGCTAGCCTCGAAGGGCGCCGCCTGGCGGGTCAGGCCGTCGATGACGGTCTCGGTGATCGCAGGCCTTAGCATGGTCTTGCCCTGGCAGACCGAATCAATCGCTTCGATCAACACATCGAGGGAGACATCTTTCAGCAGGTAGCCCTGGGCTCCTGCCTCGATCCCATCGAGTACCAGGCGGTGATCATCGAAGGTGGTGAGGATGATCACCGGCGTCTCGTTGCCGCTCGCCCGCAAGCGACGAATCGCCTCGATGCCATCGACCCGGGGCATCCGGATGTCGATGAGAAAGACATCTGGCGAGAGTGTCTCGGCGAGCTGGGCGACATCCTCGCCGTCGTTGCCCTCACCCACCACGTCCACGCGGTCCGACAGCGCGAGCAGGGACTGAATGCCGGCACGGACCAAGGCTTGATCTTCCACTAACACGACACGGCGCATTAGGCGCCTGCCTTCGGCGCCGCGCTCAGGGGCAGGCGCAACTCTAGGTGCATGGCCTGCTCGCGAGTAACGAACTCGAGGCTGCCGGCCAGGGCCTGGGCGCGCTCGCGCATCCCGTTCAGTCCGTTACCTGGCCGCAGCTCACCCTTCACGCGTCCGTCGTCGTGGATCTGCAGGTTGACGTGATCTGGCTCGCGGCGCAGGCGGATCCAGCTGTGCTGAGCTTGAGCATGGCGCAAGGTGTTGGTGGTCGCTTCCTGCACCGTGCGCAGGAGCGTGCTGGCAGTCGCCACATCGTCGACCGGGAAGGGACTGGGCACGTCCAGGTGCACGGTCAGGCCGGGCGTGTGTTCGGTGACGGTCTGCAGCGCTTGAGACAGGTCGAGGCCGGCATCGGCACGAAGCTCGCCGACGGTCTCGCGCACGTCGCTCAGCAGCAGGCGGGCGAGCGTGTGGCAGTGTTCCAGGCGCTCACGAAGCTCGCCATCGGCGGTGCGCGAGGCGACCTGCAGGTTGATGCTGAGGGCGGTGAGATGGTGGCCCAGCATGTCGTGTAGGTCTCGCGCGATGCGGGCACGCTCCGCCGCCCGCGAACTCTCGGCCAGCAGCTGGCGCGTGCCGCGCAGCTCCCGGTTGGCCGTGGAGGCCGCGTCGCGGGCGATCCGCGCGGCGAGCGTTTCCCGCGCGGAGACGAGGGCGAACAGATGAAAGGTGCCGAAGAGGAGGGCGTCTCGTAGCGCGTCCGACTCCTGCCAGACCAAGCGGCCAATCAGGTACCAGGTGAGTGCGATCGCCGCCAACGCCGCCCAGGTGAATCGGGCGTTCGGTACCACCGATGGCAGCATGGCGATCCAGATGATGGTGTAGATTTGCAGCCAGTCGAAGGGCAGCAGCACGCCCACGGAGAAGGCGAGGAGCAGCTGGATCGTGCACAACAGGTAAGTGACCGTGTCCGTCTGCTTGCGCAAGGTGATCCCAAGCATCGCCACCAGATAGGCGAGCTGCAGGGCGATGGCGGGCGCTGCGAGCGCCGCGATGGTACTGCCGGTATTGCGTGGATCGTTGATGGTGCCGACGGTCAGGGTGAAGACCACGGCCCAGGTGATGAGTGCGGCCGCGAGACGGCCGAGCTGTTGGGGCAACGAAGGGCTCATCGACCTATTGTGGCCGATGTGTCACCCGTCTGCCGATAGGCCAAAAGTCATGTGAGCGCCTGGGCGGCAGCTCGGGACGGAGTCGGAGGAGAAGTAGTATCGGCGTGTTCGATCCCCTAGCGAGACGCGGCGGGCAGGCGCTCGACGCGCTGCGGTTGCAGTTGGCCAATCCCGACAAGCTCCTCGCCCTGTCCTGCATGGGGCTCTGTGCGGGCGTGCTGGCGGGGGGCGTGATCGTGGGGTTTCGCTGGGGGGTGGAGCACACGCAGGAGATCTTCTTGCCCGGTGAGGGCCCGGAGAACTTCGAAGGCCTGCCGCCCTCGGTCAGGCTGTTGCTGCCGATTCTCGGCGGCGTGTTGATGGCAGGGATGTTCCGCTACTTTGGCAAGGGCAGCACCATGCTAGGCATCGCGCGGGTGATGGAGCGCATGGCCTACCACCAGGGTCACTTCAGTTTGCGGGAGTTTTTCCTGCAGTTCTTCGGTTCGGCCATCGCCATCATGAGCGGGCACTCGGTGGGTCGCGAGGGTCCGCACGTGTTTTTGGGGTCGGCCAGCGCTAGCCTGTTTGGGCAGCAGCTGAGGTTACCGAATAATTCCATTCGCACGCTCGTCGCCTGCGGCACCGCCGCCGGTATCGGCGCCTCCTTCAACACGCCGTTGGCGGGGGTCATCTTCGCTCTCGAGGTAGTGATGATGGAGTACACGGTGGCGAGCTTCATTCCAGTGATTCTGGCCTCCGTGAGCGCCACGGCGATCTCCCATCTAGTCTTCGGCGAGGGCACGGCCTTCGAGGTGCCTGAGACACACCTCGCCAACCTGGATCTGATGGGGTGGGTGGTCGTGCTAGGCCTATTTGCCGGTGCCGTGTCCGCGTCGCTCAACCATGCGCTCGGTTGGGTAGCGGCGCGTATCAAGGTGGTGCCTATCTACTGGCGCATGATGCTGGCGGGCGTCGGCCTAGGGGTGATCGGCGTCTGGTTACCGGAGGTCATGGGGATCGGCTACGACACGGTGCAGCTTGCGCTTGCCGGGGACTTGGCTGTTTCGTTTCTGGCCCTGCTTCTGGTCATGAAGATCGTGGCGTCGGCGATCTCCTTGGGCCTCGGTGTGCCCGGCGGTGCCGTAGGCCCCGCAGTCTTCGTCGGTGCCATGTGCGGGGCTTTGCTCGCGAGTGCCGTCAACTTGATGGCGCCGGCGACGGAGGTGCCAGTGGGCACCTTCGCGTTGCTCGGCATGGGTGCCGCTATCTCCGCCAGCCTGCAGGCACCGCTGGCCGGCCTCACGGCCATGTTCGAGCTCACCGACAGTCCCGATGTGATTCTGCCAGGCATGCTCGCGGTTGTGCTTTCCGGTATCACGGTGCGAGAGTTGTTCCGCAAGGAGTCCTTGTTTGTGACGCAGCTGCGCAGCGCGGGCTTGGACTACAGTGCTGCGCCCGTGCTCCAGGCTTTGCGCAGACGCGGCGTCGCCAGCGTCATGAACCGGCAGTTCGCGCGCACCGATCATGAGCTGACCCGCCAGCAGTGTATGGCCCTGCTGCGTGAAGCGCCGGACTGGTTGCTGATCGATCAGGCCGCCGACCCAAGGGTCTTGATGCCAGCGGCCGATCTCGCCCGCTTTCTCGAGGCCAATCCCCCCGCGCAGACCACGGAGGATGAAAGTGAGCGAAGCGCGGCGAGCGATGCTCTGATCAACCTCATGCAGATCCCCGCGGAGCGACGCCAGAGCGCCCCCGTGCTCCTGCAGGCGACGCTCCACGAGGCACTCGAACGCCTCCGGCAGGCGGACATCGAAGCGTTGTACGTGGAAGCGGTCACCGCCCCAGGCATTCGTCGTGTGTACGGCGTACTAACGCGCACTATGGTCGAGCGCATCTACCTTGACTGAGAACGGTTCGCAGCCGCATTGCTCGTGATGCGCATCCGATGCGCATCACGAGCCTACTGCGTGATACCCTCACGCGAGTGAGGTCAGCTCAGCTAAGAAATAAATTGACCCGCCGCGGCGGACAGCAGCAACCGTCGTTCCAGGGCAGGGAGTCATGATCGATATCAAAGATCTCCTCTTCGGCGTGATCGGGCGCATAGACGATGCGGTTTACGTAAAAGACCCTAGTGGTGCGTACCTATACGTCAACCGCCGTGCCGCGCGCCTGTTCGGCAAGCGTACGGAAGAGATCCTTGGTGCCCGCGACGCGGATCTGTTTCCGAGCCAGTACGCGAAGCAACTCCTGGCCCTCGATCAACGGGTGACCAACACGGGCAAGACCGTGTGCGCCGAGACGCGCTATCGAACGCCCACCGGCGAGCGTCGGTTTACGACACGTCTGTCGCCGGCCCTCGATACGGTGGGTGAGCTGCAGGGCATCGTGGGGGTGGCGCGGGACGTGACGGATCTGCGTGACACCCACGACTCGCTCACCGGGCTGGTCAATCTGCATGGCCTCACCCGAAAGATCGACCGCCTGCTGCGTCAACGTGGTGCACGACTCGATGCGCCCGACCACGTGCTTTGCGTCGTCGACTTGCACCACGTGGAGATGGTCAACGAGTTGTGTGGCCATCAAGCGGGCGATGAGCTTCTGGGGCGCGTAGCGAGGTTGCTCGAGCGTCAGGCTCAACGAGGCGATGTGTGTGCGCGCCTGAACAGCGACGAGTTCGCGTTGCTCCTGCCAGGTCGCGAGACTGGCGCTGGCGAGGAGGTCGCCAACCTCCTGCTTGAGGAGATAGCGGGGTATCGCGCCCGCTGTGCCGAGAAGTCGGTCAGTCTCGCCGCGAGTATCGGGTTGGCGGTGATCGACCCGGATACCTCGAGCGCGGCGCGCGCGATCAGTATGGCCAAGCACGCGGCCTCATCGGCTAAGGGGCGTGGGCGCAATCGCTTCGCGTGGTACGACGAGTCTGATCACACCGTGCGCACAAGACGCTTCGAGCTTGAGGCCCTCACCCAGTTCAATCAGGCCATGGAGCACGACAGCTTCGAGCTTTTTGCGCAGAAGATCTGTCCCCTCGGGGTGGACGGCGGCTTGCCGTCCTACGAGGTGTTGGTGCGCCTGCGCACGAGCACGGGCGAGCTCATGCGCCCCACCAGCTTCCTGCCGGTGGTGGAGAAGAGCCTGCGCGCCGCCGAGCTGGATCGCTGGGTCATCGAACACGCGTTCGCCTGGATGGCGCAGCATCGCGACGCCCTGGATCGCGTCGACCACTTCGCCCTCAACATCTCCGGTCAGTCGCTTGGCAATGAGCGTCTGGTGCGCGCCATCAACCAGGCCTTCGAGACCTACCGTGTGCCGCACGGCAAGGTGTGCTTCGAGATCACCGAGACGGCGGCCATCGAAGAGCTCACCCACGCAGTGCACTTCATCAACTTGCTGCGCGAGTGCGGTTGCCGGGTCGCTCTCGATGACTTCGGGGCCGGGCTCTCGTCCTTCCGCTACCTGCGCGACATGCCGGTGGACTACGTGAAGATCGACGGCAGCTTCGTTCGCAACATCTGCACCAACCGTTCCGACTACATCGTCGCCCGCGGCATGCACGCACTCACCCGTGACATGGGCATTCGCAGCGTGGCCGAGTTCATCGAGAGCGCGCAGATCGAGCGTGCCCTGCGCGAGATTGGCGTCGATTTTGGTCAAGGGCTCTTCATCCACTCGCCGGAGCCGCTCTGCGCCATCCGCGCCCTGCACTAGGCCAAAAGTCACCTTTTCGCGCGTGACCTTCGGCACTGGGGTGGGCGCCGCACACTGCGTAGCCTGTATGTCGGGCTTCATCACGATTCACGCAGGAGCGGAAGATGCTCGATGAGATTCACTTCGGACTAATCGCCGTGCACATCGGCGCCGGTACCGTGGCGTTGATCGCCTTCTGGTTCGCCATGCTGGCACGCAAGGGCAACGCCCGGCATCGCGCGGGCGGCCGTTGGTTCGCGTGGGCGATGCGCATCGTGACAGTCACCGCAGTGATCGCTGCGCTGTTGGTGCTGGCCGACCCGCTCGCCATCGAGGACCCGGCGGGGGCCTTGGCAACGCAGGGCGCTGAGGCGATGGCCGAGGTGGCGTGGCGCGCGCGTCGTGGTGCCTTGTTCCTGCTGACGATTGGACTGCTGGTGCTGGCCAGCGTGCGCCACGGGATGCTGGCGCTGCGCACGCGCAGCGAACCCGACGCGCTGCGATCACCGCAGCAGCTGATCCTGCTGACGGCGCTCTGCTTGGCAGGCTTGGCGACGGCCTACGTGGGGTGGCGCGCTGGCAGCATTCTGTTGATGGTGTTCGGCGGACTCGCGCTGGTCAGCGGCCCACGCATGCTGCACCGCGCCCTGAGCGGTCCCTTGCCCGCGCAGGAGCGCATCATCGCTCACCTCGAGGGAATGCTAGGTGCATCCATCGGTGCGTACACGGCCTTCTTCGTCTTCGGCGGGAACCGTTTCTTGTCCGAGTGGTTAGACGGCTATTGGGCGTTGATCCCATGGATCGCCCCCGCCGTGCTCGGCAGCATCGCCTCCGGTTGGTACGCCAGGCGCTACCGACGGCGTGCCAGCGGCGCACGCGCGGCCAGCGCTACCGCCGCGGTGGCGTAGGCCGCGTGACTGGTCCTGTCGCGGGGCAGGCAGTAGGCTGTGGGCCATCGACAGCACGCGACCGCCGCCGCGACAGGATCCGCTCTCATGATGCCCGCCTTGCTCCCCACCTACGCCCGTGCCCCCATCGCCTTCAGCCACGGCGAGGGCTGCTGGCTCGTCGACACCCACGGCGAGCGCTACCTCGATTTCGCTGCTGGCATCGCCGTCAACGTGCTCGGCCATGCACACCCGGCGCTGGTACGGGCACTGACCGAGCAGGCGCAACGGCTCTGGCACGTCAGCAACCTCTACGAGATACCGGCCCAGCGTGAACTGGCGGAACGACTCGTCGACCTCACCTTCGCGGACACGGTGTTCTTCGCCAACTCTGGCACGGAGTGCTGCGAGCTCGCGGTGAAGATGGTGCGCCGCCACTGGTTCGAGCAAGGCGATGCGCAGCGTCGAGAGATTATCGCTTTCGAGGGCGCCTTTCACGGCCGTTCGGCGGCGGCGATCGCGGCTGCGGGTTCGACCAAGCTCACCCACGGGTTCGCGCCGCTGTTGCCCGGCTTTCGCCAGCTGCCCTTCGCCGATCACGAGGCCTTGCGTGCGGCAATTGGCCCGCAGACGGCGGCGGTGATGGTCGAACCCGTGCAGGGGGAGGGCGGTATCCGTCCCCTGTCCGAGGAGTGCTTGCACGGGTTGCGCGAGGCCTGCGATGCGCACGGCGTGCTGCTGGTCCTCGATGAGGTGCAGTGCGGCGTTGGGCGCACGGGAAGCCTGTTCGCTCACGAGCGCGCGCGGATCGTGCCGGACATCATGATGGTGGCGAAGGGAATCGGCGGCGGCTTTCCCCTGGGTGCGTTGTTGGCGCGTGAGCGGGCATCGAAGTGCATGACTCTCGGCGCGCACGGCTCGACTTATGGCGGCAATCCCCTCGGGTGCGCAGTGGGCAAGGCCGTGCTCGACATCGTCTCCACGCCCGCATTCTTGGCGCACGTGCGGGAGGCGGGGGAGCGCGCTCGAGGGTTACTCCAAGAGTTGGTTGCCGCGTACCCCGAGGTCTTCGCGGAGGTGCGTGGGGTAGGCCTGATGTTGGGCCTGCGCTGCGCTGAGGGCATCAGCAACGCGCAAGTCGTCGCGGCAGCGGCCAAGGCCGGCGTCCTCACGGTGCCCGCCGGAGAGAACGTCATCCGCATCGTTCCCCCCCTCACGATCAGCGACGCTGAGCTGGCCATCGGTGCCGAGCGCCTAGGGACCGTCGCTCAGCGCTACCAGCTTGAGCCCGTCGGCTGAGCGAGAGCGCCTGCGCGGACCGCGAGGCGCAGGCGTGAAGCTACGAAGGCCACCCCTCGAGGCGCGCCGTGGCGGTTTAGAGCCTCGAGCCCCTGTCGGCACTCCACCTCCGGACCGCGATAGCTCAGCAGCACGACGCTGAAGGGCCTGCCCCGCGTGGGCACCGTGCGGCCGGCGAGCAGATAGCGACAGTTCGACTCACGCTCGACGCGTTCGATGAGCTGCCGCGCAAGCTGGCCCAAGCCCGGACCCACCGGCGCGAGCGGCTGCGCAACCGGTGGCGCCGTCGGCGCCGTGCCGGCACACGCGCAGAGCAACGCGCCGTACGTCGCCACCACCGCGCACCGGTGAAGTCGTCGGATCGATCCGAAGCAAATCACGCACCTTTCTCCCAAAAGCTGGCGCAGGGCGCCCGGCGAGGGTTCGCTCCGGCGCGTGGCTAGCTATGATCGGAGCGTGACAGGTTCACGCGGATCGCACCACGGAGCACACGGCACGGCTCGGTGCGGTTGTCGCGTGAGCGAACGCATTCGCAGCAGGAGGCGACCTCGATGGCCCACGGGCGCAGGCAACCAGAATCACCGCAGCAGCAATCCGCTTCGCCAATACGCGCACGGCCCCAAGGTGGGCCCGCCGCGGCAGCGCTCGCGCTGCTGCTAGCCTGGGCACCCACTGCCCCCGCACAGGGTACCTACGAGGATCTACTCGCCCTGCATGCGGAGTGGCGCGCCTTCGAATCGCCTCCGCTACTCGACGGCGCGCCGGACTACACTGCCGCCACCTTTGCACGGCGCCAGCCTGAGTTCCTCGCCCTGCGCGAGCGCCTACGCGCCGTCGACCCCAGCGACTGGCCCGTCCCCCTGCAGGTGGATTGGCACGTCGTGCGCGCAGAGATGAACGGTTACGACTTCAACCACCGCGTGCTCAAACCTTGGGTGCGTGACCCGGCCTTCTACCAATCGATCTGGATGGGACGCAGCGATGTTCCTGGCCACGAGGGCCCGACCCACCACGCGGTGGTGGAGTACTGGACTTACGAGCAGCCGCTGGACGGCGACGCCCAGGCGCGCTTAGCGCGCGAGCTAGCGGTGATTCCTCCGCTGATGGCGCAAGCTCGCGGTAACCTCACGGGCAACGCCCGCGACCTGTGGATCACCGGAATCCGCAATATCCGCCAGCAACGCGACTACCTGCGCACGATCAGCGAGCAGGTTGGCGATTCGGCGACGCCGGCCCTGCGCGATGCGCTCGATGCGGCCAAGCGCGCGAGCAGCGAGCTCGTCGGCTGGCTCGAGGCGCAGGCCCCCAGCAAGACCGGGCCATCGGGCATCGGTCGCGATAACTACACCTGGTATCTGCAGAACGTTCACCTGGTGCCGCTCACCTGGGAAGATGAAGTGCGCCTGCTAAAGCGCGAGCTCGACCGCGCCTGGTCGTCCCTGCGTCTGGAGGAGCACCGCAACCGCAAGCTGCCGCCGCTCGTCGCCGCGAGCTCGCCGCAGGAGTACGACGCCCTCGCCGACCGCTCAGCCCAGTATTTCCTGAAGTGGCTGCGCGATGAGGAGATCATCACCTACGAGGATTATTTCGAGCCGGCCCTTTACGAGCATCTTGGCGCCTTCGTGCCCGAAGCGACGCGCAACTTTTTCTGGATCACCGCGCACTACGACCCCACGCCGCTCTACACCCACTTCTACCACTGGTTTGAGCTGGCCCGCATGGACCGCACGCCTCACCCCAGTCCGATCCGTCAGGGGGCCTTGCTCTACAATATCTTCGACAGCCACAGCGAGGGCCTCGCGACCGGCGTGGAGGAGATGTTCATGCATGCGGGACTCTACGACCACAACCCGCGCGTGCGCGAGATCGTGTGGATCATGTTGGCCCAACGCGCCGCGCGCGGCCTGGGCTCGCTCTACGCACACGCCAACGAGATGACTATGGAGGAGGCCGGCGGCGTGCACGTGGAGTGGACGCCGCGGGGGTGGATGAAGACCGAGAAGGAGCTGCTGATCTTCGAGCAGCACCTGTACCTTCGCCAGCCCGGCTATGGCACCAGCTACATCACGGGCAAGTACCTGCTGGAGCGCACCTTCGCGGATTACTCCAAGCAGCTTGCCGAGACCGGTGAGCCTTTCCGGCTGAAGGACTTCTTCGATCGAGTGAATAAGATCGATAGTGTTCCGATGGCCCTCGGCCGTTGGGAGCTTACCGGACTCGACGACGAGCTGCCCTTGATCGACGATCTGCCCGGCGGCTAGCGTCCTGTCCCGCAAGTTGGTCGAAGAAGTCGCACGGGGCTTTTTGTTCCTGAGCGCGGCGCGAGGACGAGCGTGGCAGGTCCCACGGGAGGAGGAGCAACGTGTTCAGGGGCGAAAAGGTGCCACGAATTCATCAACGAACTTCTAGCTCAGGACACTAGGGGAAGACGCAAAACGAGCGGATCGATTGGCAGGCCCACCGCCTACATCCGCGAGAGGCGCAGGATCATCAGCGCTGTCCGCTGCGTCTGCACCGCGAGCGTCGGCAGGTCGATGTACTCGGCTAGCGTGTGGTCATTGCCCCCGCCAGGGCCTAGGCCATCGATCGCCCGATCGATGATACCCGCGGTGAAGGAGACGTCGGCGGCGCCGGCCTTGCGCGGGTCGACGGCGGCGACTTCACCATGGCCCAGCTCGCTGCTGATCTGACTGAATATTTTCAATAGTTCATGATTGCCTGCAGTGGGTGCGAGGGGCGGGTAGCCGTCGTCGAAGGTAATGGTGGCGCTGGTGCCAGGCAGGGAGTCGGCTACCACCTCGCGCATCACCGATCTTGCGTGCTCCAGCTGCTGCCGGGAGATCGCGCGCAGATCGCCGGTGACTACCGTCGAGCCAGCTACCACGTTGGTTTTGCCAAAGGCCGTGCCCGAGGCTTGGAAGGCGTCGTAGGTAACGTCCGTGCCGCCGAGGATGACGCCGGGGTTGAAAGTGAGGAGGTTCTCGCTGGCGAGGCGTTCGTAGAAGCCGTGCAGAATGCGCGCCGCCTCGTACACGGCGCCCGCCCCGACTTCTGGCTGAAACAGCTGGGAGGAGTGGGCCGGCTTGCCGGTCACCTCAAGGCGCCAGCCAGAGGCGCCACGGCGGGCGATGACGGCCGTGGCGGGATTGGAGTCGCCGTTCTCGAAAGCGAGCACGAAGTGCGCGTTGTGGGCGGCGGTGCGCAGGGCGGCGCGGGCCTGGTCCAAGGGCCGACCGGATCGCTCCTCATCGCCGATCAGTGCCACCGTAACGGCCACCTCGTCCAGTACGCCGACGGTCTTCAGAGCGCGCAGGGCCTCGACGATCACCACGTTGCCGCCCTTCATGTCCACCACCCCGGGGCCCTTGGCGCGGTTGCCGTCGCGCTCGAAACGTTGGAAGGGACTGAACGGTTCGAACACCGTGTCCAGGTGACCGATGAGGAGTAGGCGCGGACCGGTGCCGTTCGAGCGCGCGATCAGGTGGCCAGCGCGTTCGAAGGCCGAGCCGTCTACCCAGGCCGTGCTTAAGCCCAGATCATCGAACTGGGCGCGGAACAGGTCACCCACTTCGCGGACACCCTCGAGGTTCATCGTGCCGCTGTTGATGTTCACCGCGCGCTCGAGCAGGGCGATGGCGTCCTCGGCCCGAGCCTCGATGATCTCGAGGATCTTTGCCTCCTCGGCAGAGAGTTCTGCCGCGAAGAGCGGCGTGCTCGCGAGCATGGCGTATAGGCACGAGAGTAGGGCGCGAAGGGAGGGCATGAAGGGCTCCAAACTCGGGAACGGTGGGACGCACTCTACGCGGTGAGTGACGCGCGCCAAAAGGGGGAGCGGACGCGGTGGTAGACTCTGCGCCCATGGGCAAGTCCAAGCGTGCCAAGGCGCGACCCGAAATTCCCCGCTTCGAACACCCATTGTTCGAGACCCACTGCCACCTCGACTACCTTGACCAGGAGGCGCTCGCGGCAACCCTGGGTCGCGCCCGTGAGGTGGGGATCGACAAGATCGTGACGATCGCCGTTTCCCCGGACAACCTGCAAACGGTCCTCGATCTGGCACAGACGAACGATGCCCTGTGGTGCACCCAGGGCGTGCATCCACACGAGGCGGAACACTATCGCGAGGAGACCGGCGAGACCATACGCGCGCGCGCGCGCCTGCCGGCAGTGGTGGCCGTGGGAGAGATCGGTCTCGACTACTACTACGACCACGCTGATCGGGCGGTGCAACGAAAGGTATTCGAGGCGCAGTTGGCCATCGCCGTGGAGCAGGACCTGCCGATCGTCGTGCATACGCGTGATGCGGACGAAGACACGCGCGCCATCCTCGCGAACTTCTCAGGTCAGCTGCGGCGCAAGGGCGTGATCCACAGCTTCACCTCGGGCTTGCCACTAGCGGAGTACTGTCTGGGCGAAGGGTTCAGCTTGGGCTTTAACGGCATCGCCACCTTCAAGACGGCTGACAACGTGCGGGAGGTTGTGGCGGCCACGCCCATCGAGCAGCTGGTGATCGAGACCGATTCGCCGTACCTCACGCCCGTGCCCTATCGGGGCACGAAAAACGCGCCATACTTCCTGCCCTTCGTCGCGGAGTATCTGGCCGGATTTCGAGGCCTTGAAGTAGAGGACTTCCTGCCGACGGTCTACGCCAATAGTGAGCGCCTGTTCTGGGGCGGAGGATCTGAGCGGACCGTCGTGCGCGAGAGCTGAGCGGGCGGTCAGCGCGGCGGCGCCGACCGGCCGAACACGATGTAGACCTCTCCGGCATCCAGCAGCCCAAAGGCGTTTGCGATCTGCGCGCCGATCACCACATCGTCGACCCCATCCCCGTTCCAGTCACCGCCACCGCTCAGCGCGGTGCCGGCGGAATCGCCTTGGCTAACGCCTCTGATCAGTACGCCTTGGCTGCCGTCGCCGCCCCCGAGCTGCGTCAGGAACTCTTCCGCGTCAAAATCATCGCGGCCGAAGAGTAGGTACAGCTTACCTACGCAACACTGCCCCGGTGCGTCGGCAATGGTGGCGGCGAGAATGACGTCGCCGAGGCCATCCCCGTTCATATCGCCAACCCCTGCGACGCTGGCGCCGACTGATCCGCCGTCCGCTTTGCCGCCAAAGACCACACCGGTCGAGCCATCGCCTCCCTCGGCCTCGAACAGCGTAGCGAGTTCGATCTGCGCAGGCAGATTAGATTTTCCGAAGATGAGGTAGGAGCGTCCGGAGAAGACCACGTCGTCGACGGTCTCCGACGATGCACCGAGCAGCAGGTCTGGGATGTGGTCACCGTTGACGTCGTCCACCAGCGCCGCGCCCGAGCCTAGGCGCCCCCCGGAGGAAACGGGCCGGTCGCCGGGCTCTACGCCCCGAAAGACGACGCCACGGCTGCCATCACCGCCGTTAGCCTCGCGCAAGTCGGCAACGTCGATCAGGGCGGGAAAGCCCTCCGTCCGGCCGTACAGCAGATAGGCCTCACCGGGGCCGAAGAAGAACTCGGGCGTCAACGCGGCCTGGCCAGCGCCGACGATCAAGTCGTCGACGCCGTCGCCGTTGATGTCGCGGCCGCCGTCGATTGAATCGCCGAGGCCATCCTCGTCAGCGGCGCCGGCGATCTCGAAGCCGCGCACGCCATCGATCAACAGGGGCAACACCACTTGTGCGGGCAGTTCGCGGGGGTTGCCGTAGATCACGTAGACGGCTCCCGCGCGTGTGCGTCCCGTCGAGGGCATCGCGTTGGGGGCGCCAATGGCAAGGTCGCTGAGCCCATCGCCGTTGATGTCGCCGACATCGGCGAGAGATCCACCCAACTCGGCTACCGCCTGGTCGTTGGTGATGATCACGCCAGCGCTGCCGTCGCCTCCGTTGGCAGGTTCTAAGGAGCGCAGGTCGAACTGCGGCGGGAAGTTCTCTGCCCTGCCAAACAGGATGTAGCACTCGCCCGCGCGGCTCTCCAGGCCAAGGTTGGCGTTGCGCGCGCACATGGCCAGGTCGTTTAAGCCGTCACCGTCGAAGTCTTCGAGAATCTCCACGGAGCCGCCGAGCCAGTCGCGGCGGGTGAGGCCTCGGATGACAAAACCGTCGCTGCCGTCGCCACCTGATTGGGAAAAGAGGGCGGTGAGGTCGACCTCTGCCTCGGCGATATCGCTGCGCCCGTAAACCACGAAGACCAGCCCGGGCCCCATACCCGATCCGCGCTGGGTGCCGCCGATGAGCAGGTCGTCGATACCATCGCCGTTGAGATCGCCGCCGAGCGCTACGGAGGTGCCTAGGTTGAGGCCATCCTCATAGCCGCGTAGTACCACGCCTTCGGTGCCGTCTCCACCGGCCACGGAGAACAGTTTGCCTAGGGCCAGGCCGGCCTCGAAGGCGGCGGATGCATGCGGTTCTTCGGCGGCTAGGGGTGCGAGGCAGGTCGTGGCCACCAGCGTTGTGATGGCTGCGGCCGTGAGCGGGGTAGTTGGCCGTGCTGGCGTCCTCGCCATCGGGTGCTTGATCATCATGATCCTCGTGTGGGTAGTGCTGCCTGCTGGACCCACGCTAACCCTTCTGGCGCCCAGGCGCATCAATCGCTAACGCACTAGTCATTGGCTACCGGTACTACCCGGTTTAGGTGTGGCGCTCAGCATAGAGAAAGCCATCGTCAGGCTAGTCTTTGCGTAGCATGCGCTTGACTTAACCCTCCATTCCCTGAAATCGTGGATGCATCGCACCATCGCCGAGGGCGAGCCTACGACTGACGATAGTGATTCCGGCTCGGACGCTGGCGCCAGGCCGCCGCCTGCCACGGAAACAGCATCGACGCGTTCGCCCTACCAAAAGTGCTGGCAGTGCAGGCGGCGGTGAGTCCTAGTCCCTTCTCTCGCTATCTGCCTTGCTCTGGTTAGCCTACTGGCGAGGATGGAGGTGTATTGCGAGCTACAGCATCTGACAGGTATATGGCAGCTGGGGCCCGGACGGGTCGCGCCGGTTGGTCTCGCTAGTAGGTGACGGGGCCGGTCAGTGCGTACGTTGCTCGAGGCACCGGTCGGCGGTGTCTACGCGATCGACCCCGTTACTCGGAGGATGTGGCAGCAGCATTGGTGCGCGCCATCGAAAGCACCACGTCGAGCGCGTCCGGGGGCAGCGCCTGAAGCTCCCGGGCGCTCGTCAGCAGATCCACATCGGCGTATCCGGCGGCCGCCGCTTCGGTCAGCAGGGAGAGCGCATACTCATGATCCCCTAAGGCGGCACGGGTGCGGGCGTGATCGACGGCGGCGCCCGCCGTGACGGCATGCTGGTCCCCGTGCACCTCACGTGCGAGCGCTAGTGCGCCTTCGGCGACGGGATCGGCTTCAGCGTAGCGTCCAAGCCCCGCCAACGCCTTCGCAAGGCCCCCCTTGACGGCGATGGCCTGGGGATGGTCCTCACCCAGGGACTCACGCAGCGCGGGCACTATCTCCATGTACTGCGCCTCGGCCAGACCAGGACGGCCCTGCGCAAGGTATACGTCGCCGAGGCCTGTGCGCGCTTCTATGGTGAACAGGTGAGCTTCTCCCAATGCATCGCTAAGCCCCTGCGAGGAAAGCAAGTAGGCCTCTTCAGCCTGGTCGTGGCGGCCGAGCTCTAGGTGCGCACGTCCGAGGTTCATCAGGACGGTCAGCGTGCGCGGGTGATGCTCCCCGAAGACTTGCCTGCGACCCTGGTAAGTCGCGATCAGTAGAGGCTCAGCGCTTGCGATACGTCCTTGATCGAGACGTACTGCCGCCAGGTTGTTCATGGAATCGAAGGTGAAGGGGTGTAAATCGCCGAGTTTCGCCTTCGTCAATTCCACTAGCTCCTCGAAGTACGGCTCCGATTCGGCGTAGCGGCCTTGCATGGCGTAGAGCACGGCGAGGCCATTGACGGCATCAAGCGTACGTAGATCGTCTTCGCCTCGCGTACGCCTCAGCCCTGCCAGGGCCTCGAGGGCCAGGGGCTCGGATTCGTCGAAGCGGCCAAGACGGCGGTAGACACGGGCCAGGCGATCGACGGTGATCAGCGTCTTGGAGGCGTCGTCGCCGAGCTGCGTGCGGTAGTTGCGAAGGGTGTCTTCGAGTAGCGTCGCAGCATCTTCGAAGCGGCCCTGCTGCTCGTAGACGACCGCCAGGCTAACGGCAGTCCAAAGAGCCTCCTGGCTATCGGTGCCTAGCAGCTGGAGTTGGCCCTCGTAGGTTTGCTCAATGATCGTCTCAGCCTCGTTATACCTGCCGGTATCGATGAACAGCAGGCCCAGCTGACCGAGCGTCTCTAGCGTGTCGAGATGGTTTTCACCGTAGAGCGCGCGTCGCGCCGCCAAGGCCTTCTCCACCAGGGCCTGCGCTTGGGAGAACAGGGCCAGGCCTCGATACGCATCGCCCATGGTTGCGAGGAGCTCCGCCTTGACTGCCGGTTGCGCGTCGAGGGAGTTCTCGATGTTGGCTGCGCCCTGGTCGAGCAGTTCGCGGGCGGTGACCGTCTCGCCCTTGGTCTGGTTTGGATCGGCCAGACTGAACAACTCCGTGAGGAAGTCGGCGACGAGTCCTTTGGCCTGCGCTTCGCGATTGGCGCGGTCTCGCTCCGCTGCGATGCGCCCGGCCTGCAAGGTCATGGTGGCGGCGAATGCGACCAGGGTGAGCAGGGCGATGGAGGCTATCGCCGCGGCGCCACGGTTGCGGCGGATGAAGCGGCGCGCGTAGTAGGGCCACTCCGGCGTGCGGGCATCGATCGGTTGGTGGCGCAGATGCCGGTCGATGTCCCTAGCCATGTCGCGCGGCGAGGCGTAGCGCTGCTCTCGATCGTAGGCGATGGCCTTGAGGACGATCGCATCGAGGTCCCCGACCACGGCGCGCTGCAGGCCCGCCGGTGTTAACGCTCGCGCATCAGCTAGGGGGCGCAGTTGCTCTACAGACTGCTTGCCCAACCAATCGGCAGGTCCGAGCGAGCGTTCGCTGCGCAAGCGTTCGATGAGCGCGTTCAGGGAGGGATCAGCAGGGAAGGGAAGCTCGCCGGAGATCAGCTCGCACAGGAGCAGTCCGAGCGAGTAGACGTCGCTGCGCGTGTCTAAGTCCACCTTGCCAGTGGCACCGACAGCCTCAGGGCTCATATAGATGGGAGACCCGGCGACGGATGCCTGAGAGACGCGGGTGCCCTCGGCACCGCTGAAGGCGCGGGCGATGCCAAAATCGATGACCCTTACCGTGGGCTGCCCATCGATCTCGGTGACCAGCACGTTGGCGGGCTTGAGATCTCGGTGCAAGACGCCCTTCTCGTGCGCATGGGCGACGCCAGCGCACACCTGTTGGAACAGGCGCAGGCGCTGCTCGACGGTGGCTCTCGCATCATCACACCAGCGCAGAATGGTATGCGCTTCGCGCACTAGCTCCATCGCCACGTAGGGCGTGCCATCCGAGGTGATGCCGCTGTCGTAGAGCGTGGCGATGTTCGGATGTTCCATCCGCGCCAGCGCTTGCGCCTCGAGAGCGAAGCGTGTGCGGTCTCGGGGGGAGTCGAAGGCATGGGTGACCTTCAGGGCCACCCGGCGCTCCACCGGGTCGGTCTGTTCCGCCAGGTACACCGTACCCATACCGCCCGTGCCGAGGTGGCCTAAGACTCGATAGCGATCAAAAGACATAGGTAGGGGAACATCGGCGCGCCGGGGAGCTGGCTCCGTGGGCTCCTCAATCGCTGGCTCGGCCATAAAGGCAGTGCCCTCTAGGCGCGCGTCGGCAGCGAGCAGGCCATCGAGGCGTTCGAGCAGCTTCGGTGGGTGTTCTTGCGCAAGCTGACGGCGCCGCACCGCGCGCATCTGCGGCGTGAGCTCTAGCAGTTCGTCGATCAGCGACTCGACGATCGCGTAGTCTTCTTCCCGTTCCGCCACGGCACTCTCCTCCCTAACGCGCATGCGTCGGGGTCATCCTGCCCCGACGGGCGGCACTCGTCCATGCCGGCGAGGCGCGACGCGGTGGGGTCAGCGCGGGCGAGCAAGTAGCTCCCAACTGAGGGAGCCGCCGGCCGCTCGCGTGCGACCTCTAGGAGGTGCAGCCCTCTGCGCGATGGAGCGAAGGCCGCGGATTTCGCGGTGTCGGAAGCTGCCGCGCGAGGAATACCTCCATTCGTGCGAGGAACTTGGCGAAGTCTTCGCTGCTGGAGAGATTGTGATCTGCCCCCGGCAAGTACAGGCTTTCCACGCACGGCGTCCCAGTCTTCCTGACGGCCGCAAGGTACATGTCAGCCTGCTGTTTTGGCACGTTTCGATCCGCCTCGCCTTGTACCAGGAGCGTCGGCACCTTGATCCGCTCTGCCTGGTGTGTGGGCGACACCCGATCCAGGTTGTCGAGGTCTACGCCCGCCACGCGTTCCTCCCAGCGCTGCGCGTACCTCGATGCGATGAACAGTTTTCGGTCGTAGCGCAGCATCGTGTCGAGATCGGTGACACCATTGAGGCTCACGGCGCAGCGGTAGCGGTCTGGCTGACGAATTGACGCCCAGAGGGCGGCGTAGCCACCGTAGCTCGCGCCGGCGATGCAGATCCGCTCTGGCGCTGCCACGCCGGTCTCCACGAGCCAGGCGGCGCCATCGTCGATGTCATCGATCATCTTGCGTCCCCACTCGCCGTAGCCGGCTTCTACGAAATCGTGACCGAAACCGGTGGAGCCGCGGAAATTCGGTTGCAACACCGCGTAGCCGCGATCCGCGAGGAACTGCACCCACGGGTTGTAGCTCCAGCTGTCTCTGGCGAAGGGGCCGCCGTGCGGTAGAACGATGCTCGGTAGGGGCACGTCTTTGGGCGCGTAGCGAGGCAGCGTGAGATAACCGCGAATGAGCGTGCCGTCGCGCGCCGTGTACTGAATCGGTTCGACGGGGGAGAGCTGAGAGGGGTCTATCCTCTCGTACGGTTTCAGCAGCTGTTCGACCCGGTTCCGTGCCCGGTCGAAGAGGTAGTACGAACCCGGGTCGGAGCTGGCCTGCGAGTAGAAGAGGGTGCGGTTGCGATCGTCGCTGAAGGAGGTGATGAGGTTGATTCGTCCGGGTAGGGCCTTGTCGATGCGCGACTGCACCGCTTCGATCGATTGGTCGATCCAGTGTTGCTCCAGCTTGTCGACTTCGTACTGAACGCCGACCACCCGGTTGGACGGGTCGGTGACAAGCGAGGTCACGTCGGCCACCGAGTGTTCAAAGATGGGCTCGAGGATGACATCTTCGGCAACGTCGTAGTGGTAGGCGGCGAAGCGACCCGTGAGGCTGTTCGTGTGGATGATGCCCTCGCGTGTGCCGGGCACGATCTTGATGCTCCTCACCACTTCACCGTCGATGGCCGCGTACCGCTTCGATTGGATCAGCTTGAGCTTGCCGCTCTTTGGGTCCGCGAGGTGCAGGCGCCACCGGCGCTTCGCATAGCTGATGCCACCGACCAAGGTGCCGTCGCTGTCCGCCAGCCATTGGTCGATGCCCCTGCGGGGCTTTTGAATGATCTCTTCCTCGCCGGAACTCAGGTCGATGCGCACCACGAACGGATCCCGCTTTGGCAAGCGGTACTGATAGGCGAGGACGTAAGCTCCCCTCGGATCCACATGGACCAGTCGATCCGAGTCAAAGTACGAGGAATCGTTGATGTCCATGGCTCGGCCCCGGGCCACATCGAGAACCATCAGCGCGTTGCGCAGGATCTGGTCCGTATCGGTGACGCCGCCGAGCATCATGGTGACGGCGAAGACGAACTCCTCGCTCGTCAGGGGGCGCGTTGTGCTGACGAGCAAGCGTTGGCTGCCTGCCCAGTCCGCGCCGTAGATATGGCGGCTGCCGAAGCTGAAGTACTCGATGTCGTTGCCGGCCGCCGCATCGACGTCGATCACGCCGATTAGCTGCTCGCGCCCGTTCTGAACGAGCACGGCAACGCGCCTCCCATCCGGTGAGAGCACGGGGTTGTTGAGGAACGGGCGCTCGGCAAAATCGGCGAGTCGTGCCGGTTGCGGCGTAGCAGCCTGGCTGACTGTACCCAGCATGGTCAGCAGGAGGAGCAGGGGGCGGATGTAGTCGATGGCGGCCGGTCCTTGGTAGGTTCTTCGTAGCCTCCGCGCTAGTCTGCCCCCGGCCCCAAAGAGTGGCAACACCCGCTTCGCCCGTGCCCCCGCTAAGTGTGCAGGTGCCAAGCCGTGGCAAGGAAAGACGACATCGGTGCAGTCAAGCAGACCCACCTCGCCGCGGACCCGGCGCGCGTGCGCCACGCTTGCATGGGTCCTAGCCTGGATTATTCATGAGCCAAAAGAGAAGAAGGCCCTCGATGTGTTAGAAAGGTGTTACGACACAGCACTTTCGGACACAAAGAAGGCCTTCCAATGGACGACGTTACCACAGCGCAGGGTGCACTGTTCAACACA
>JBCCWS010000049.1 GCA_039193195.1 Pseudomonadota bacterium | reverse complement strand
GTGTTGAACAGTGCACCCTGCGCTGTGGTAACGTCGTCCATTGGAAGGCCTTCTTTGTGTCCGAAAGTGCTGTGTCGTAACACCTTTCTAACACATCGAGGGCCTTCTTCTCTTTTGGCTCATGAATAATCCAGGCTAGTAGCTAGGTGGCCTTGGTGCGAGTGATACCGCAACGGCTGCAACGCTGCGTCGTGATGAGTTTACCCTGCTTGACGTCGAAGCGACGTTCCTTATCCACCACCCACCGGTGCAGTCCGCGAGCGCACAGGGTCTTCCCCTCGGACTGCTTCTTTCGGGAGGGCTTCTTGAACGGCAAGATGTCAGCCATAGCATTGGCTCCGACGAGGAACCCCTCCATTGTATGCACTGCGCCGGGTGCCTGCAGCACCGAACGATTCAAGTAGCCCGTCCATGCGGGTCATGCGACCGAAGAGGGGACCGGCGGCGCGCTTGCAAGGAGGCAAGCCTGTGCCACTTCGACTTGAGCCGGAGGGAACGTAATGGCAGAGCGGTCCGATTCCCACCCGACGGTACCCCCTCTGCCCTCGCAGGAATGGCTCACGATCGGCGACGTCGCAACGCGCACGGGGCTCGCCGTCTCGGCCATCCGCTACTACGAGCAGGAAGGCCTGGTCCACCCAGTTCGCACCCACGGCAAGCAACGCCGCTACCGTCGCGCCGACGTTCGCCGCCTGTCCTTCATCATCATCGCCCAGCAACTCGGCTTCTCCTTGAGCGATATCCGTACACGCCTAGAGGCGCTGCCCGACGGCCGCACACCCACCCGCCGCGACTGGCAGCGCATCAGCCGCGCCTTCCGCGATGACATCGAGGAGCAAATCGAGATTCTAAAGCGCACCGCCGCCCGCCTGGACGGTTGCATCGGCTGCGGCTGCCTATCCTTAAAGCACTGCCGCCTCTACAACCCCGAGGACCGCGCCGCTGCAAGGGGCCCTGGTGCCCGCTGGCTCCTGGGCGACCCCGACGACTAAGCGAACGCTCAGGCAGTTTCGTGGTTGGCCACCGTGGGTGGAACCACGTCCCCTGCAGCCTGCAACTCCAGCGCCTTGGGGTGCAGCTGGTAGTGGTAGCGGACGGCTGCGGCCAAGCGTTGCTTGCGTGCCTCGTCCACTGGGCATACGCCCGCGTCTTGCCCCAACGCCTCGATCAGGCTGCGCAGCAGACGATCTTGTGGTGGCGCCATACGCGCGACCCATGACGTCAGCAGTCCCGCGTCCACGAAGGGCGGCAGAGACCCCATGATGCCAACGTCGTTCTGGTCGTGGACCAGCAACCCGCTAGTGGTACCGCGGTCGAGGGTGAGCACCTGGAACAGGTACACTGAGTGGTAGGCCAGCTGCCCTGCGCGCTGCTCGGTGGTGGGCGCCGCCGATCGAGCCAGAGCATCCGACAGGATAGCGAGGTAGCTGTCGATGGCCGCCTCGCCGACACCGCAAGCCAAAGCTGCGTCCTCCCCAGGGTCGTTCGAGAAGAAGTGCTCCAGGTAGAAATGGGCGACGCCGCGATGGCGCTCGAGAGCGGGTATGTAGAAGTAGCGCTCGCCCTGGGCCTTGGCATGCTCGAATTGCTCGGGTGCCGCGGTCTGCAACGCCTCCAAGAAGCGGCCTGTGTCGTCCGCGTGGGGGTGGGAAGGGTTGAGATCCGCCATCACGCGCCAGTACCCAGCACCATCCTTGCGTTCCGTGAAGCTCACATGGATGTGAACGGACGGCGCCAAGGGGTGGCGCGGGTGGATGATCGTGGAGATGGCATTGGCCGAACCGAGCTGCTTCTGCGGCGTATCGTCGTAATGCACCTGGGAGACGTTTACGGAGCCGCGCCAGAACACATCACCCTCGCCCGTCTCGTAGCGCACACCGCCACCGTGGCGCCCCCCGTCGCGCAGCCAGTCGACGGCGCTCAGGTGCTGGTCGCTGCCCCGATTCCTCGCGAGAGCCTCGAGACCGGCGACGAACCGCTTCTGTAGCCCGCGAACTATGGCCAATGCCGCTTGCGCCGCGTCCGAGCGAGCGGCCACCTGCTTGCTGTTCATTGAGAGAGGTCCTGTTCCCACTGCTGCGCCCATTGTCGCTGGCGAGGCGACACGGTCCCCATTTCGGAAAACCCCTATGCCGAAAGAGCCTGATCCAGGCGCGTTTCGATAGCGTCGAGGAAGCCCTGCATGTCCACTATCTGCTCTCCCTGCGGATCGTTGGTCTTGCCGCGCAGATCCGGGGTCACGATGTAGTCCCCCACCGTGTCGATGAGGGCTTGCTTTAAGGTCCTCGCGTAGGCGCTGAGCGCCTCGTTATGGTCTCGGTCTGCGCGGGTCTGCAGGGCGTTGGCAACGGCGAAGATCAAGGCGGACGAGTTGAAGTGCGATTCCTTGCCGTCTGTTTCGACGTAGCGCAGGTAGAGGTCGTGGGCCGTGCCGTGGGGGGCCTCGAACAACATGGTGCCGTCGTTGCTCTCGATGATTGAGCTGGCCGTGGCGAGGCTGCCACCGAGCGCGGCTGATATGTCGGAGAAGATATCCCCGTCCAGATTCTGAGCAGGATACAGCGCATTCCGCGGCGGATCGGTGATCATCTTCGTTAACTGGCGAGACGGGCGCATGATCATGAAGGAAGGCATGCGCGTGCCGTGCGCGGCAAGCTCCTTGCGCACCTCGGTGATAACGGTGCTGAACACATCGTCGTACTCCATGTACTCGCGCTTGAGCCCAAAGTACACCTCCTTGTCCTTGCGTGATGCGTCGCGGAAGACCTGCGTCACCCAGTCCTTGATCGCTTCGCGATCGTTGTGCATCAGAAGGATCGGATCACCCTTGCTGACCTTGCGCGCGTGCCTTTCTACGCCGTCGATGACGACCTTGAGCATCCCGTCCTCAGGCGCGGCGGCATTGAAGCTACCGTACTGGTCGCCGCCGCCGGCACTCATGCGGGAAATGGACACGTGCGCTTCGCGCTGGGGGATCCCGAAGCGCTTCAGGCGCGTCACCAGCTTGTAGAGCTTACGGCCAGTGGTGTTGTCAGGCACGCCCCACAGGGCACGCTCTGGCGGGTTGGCCACGATGCGGGCGGCCTGGGCGTCGATGAGTTCGTAGTGGTACGACAACCCCGCCCCCGCCAGTCGGTCCTTGTAGTGCTCCTCGTAGATCTCTTCGATCGCGGCCCGCATGACCCCGTCGTAGCCGGGGATCACGGTGTCCTTCAGGCCCAGGTAGACGTCGCGCTTCTCATCGAGTGCTCGAGCGAAGAAGCGATGTGCCCACTCGCGGACCCGTTCCATGTCGTTGCTGGCGATTAGCCAGGGATCGCCGCGCCAGATGTCGCGCCTATGCAGCTCCACGGGATCGCCGCTCGCCCCCACAAACAGCAGCTTGACCACGCCGGACACCTCGGACAGGCCATTGGCACTGTCTTTGATGCCGCCCGTCTCCATCGTGTCCACTTCGATATCACGGCCGACCCAACCTGGCCGGCTGATCTCGATGTTGTGAAACAGGATGTCCTCGCGCGTGATGTTGCCACCGATGCCCTTGCGGATCGCACCGTTCGGCGAGCGCGTCGCGAGGCGGTGCAGCGCCCCCTCCTGCACGTGCGGGTGCTTGGCGAGAAGACCCTCAAGCTGTCGCCTGTTCACGGTCATGCCGGCGTTCTTGACCCCTACACCGCACGACTTTAGTGCGTCGATGGCGTCGGTGACTACCACCCCGTTGGTGAGCAGCCTGTTTTCCGCCGAGAGATCGAACTCCACCAAGGGGATGGCGAGGCGCGAGGTGACGAACTGCTCCAGGATACGCTCGAAAGCCACCTGGGCCATCTCATCGCCGTGAAGGATTACCAGGGGGCCGGAAACCTCGATCTTCTCTGCCATGAACGCTCCAGTGTCCGAGGCCCGGCAAGGGCACTTCGGCTAAGTGAACTCTTGGGTGAACAGGGGCGAGGGCGGAGCCTGCGCCCCGCGCGCCCCTGCTGCCTAAGATGATACCGCAAAAGGAAAAAATCTGCCGCCTAGAGGGCCAGCGCGGCCCGGCGCAGCACCTTGCCCCAGTGCTTGTCGGCCAGGTACGCCCAGCTAGCGGGATCCTCCAGCACGCGATCTTCGAAGAATGCCGCGTAGTGCTTCACGAGCGCGGTCGGGTCGGCGCTGATCAGGGGCACACCCAGCTGGGGCATCACACGCCCCTGCCCCCGGCAGCTGAACCAAAGCGGTACCAGGGGCACACCCCGCTTGGCGGCGAGGTTCGCTGCCCAGGGCGAGAGGCTTACGGACACGCCGAAGATCTCCGTCTGGACCGTTTCAGCCCCGCTGACCACGTTGTCCACCGTCGCGGCGATGGCGCGACGCTCGCCGAGAGCGCGGAAGATCGCCCGTGACAATCCCATGGGGTTGCCGCCGCGAACCATCAGCACCTGCACCCGCATGCGTTCGAACATCTCCAGGGCCAAGCGCGTACGCGCGGCCGTGTTGGAGTTCTTGGCCACCAGGAGCATCGGAAATGCCTGGTTCAAGCGGGCCGCCGCGAAGGCGCTGGCGTAGTTGTGTGCCACGGCCAAGACGATACCTTCGTATTCCGTTAGTAAGCGCTCGACCATCGCGCTCTGCTCCGTTGGTAGTTCCACGCGCGCCAGCGCTGCGTCGAGCCCGCGGCGCCGCAAGTCCAGGTAGGCCTGGAGCGTGGCGCACCCATTGTCCAAAAAGCGGTGGTAGATCGCTCGGGGATCCGCGGGCCCTGACCTGTCCGAGGCCACCGCCGCGAGATCCATGAGCGCCTGGCGCAGGGGATTGGCACGCCAGTGATAGGCCCAGCGGAGCAAGCGGGCGGCCACGCGAACGGGCACCATCACAACCCAGTCTGGCGCTCGCTTGGCCAGGCTGTGCAACAGCGGCAGCAAGAGGTTCTTCAGGCCACGCCCGCTAAACCTGGAACGGCCGGCGACCGCCTCCGACCGCCCTTTCTCCACCACGGTCAGCTCGCCGAGGTACAGCGCCGACGAGCGCAGCACGATCGCGGTCGCCGCGCCACGCTCGCGGAGAGCCTCCCCAGCACCCTGGGATGGCGACCGAGGGGCACCTGCCACGGGGCGGCCTAGGGAGCGGCCGCCGCCGTGGTGAAACCCTCTAAGGCCTTGGTCATCCGCTTGACTATCTGGTCGCGATCGCCGATGTGGTGGCGTGCGGCGAGTGCTGCGGGTGCGGTGTAGGACAGGTGCACGGTGCCGTCCAAGTCTTCGTAAGCGACCACGCGGATCGGCAGATCGAGGCCAACGCTTTGCGCACTGCTCATCAGCGCCGTACCCACTTTTGGGTTACCGAAGATCAGCAGCTGGGTGGGCCGTAGGGCCCTTTCCACCTTGGCGGCACCGGCCGCATGGTCGATTCGGGCAAACACGGTAAACCCCTTCTCGCGCACGATCGCCTCCAAGCGATCGAGGGTCTGCGTAACGGAGTGCGCGCTCGTGCGCGTCACCAGCGCGTCCTCGTGCGCAGCCATGGCGACCTGGCTGACACCGATTAGAGCGAAGGCGGCACACAGGCCTGTGATGAACTGACGCATAGTGAATTCCTTTGCAAGTGAGCGTACTTAGACGAGAGGATACCGGCTAGATATCACCGAGGCCTCCCGAGCGCTGCCGCCGCCTCGGGCCAGAGCACCGGCGATGCCCTACACTGCGGTCCCCTGTGCTGCGAAAAGGCCGATTTTCCCGTCCATGACCGATTACCTGCTGCTGATTTTCCTCTTCCTTGGTGCCGGCGTGTTCACCGTGCCCGTGGCCTCCCGGCTCGGCCTGGGCAGCGTCCTCGGCTACCTGATTGCCGGTATCGCCCTCAGCCCCTTACTCCACGCACTGCAGGTCGATGTGGTGGCGATTCAACACTTCGCCGAGTTCGGCGTAGTGATGATGCTATTTCTCGTCGGCCTTGAGCTCGAGCCGGATCGCCTGTGGGCGATGCGCTCGCGCCTGTTGGGCCTCGGCGGCCTGCAGGTGCTGGGCACCACGGCTGCGATCACCGCCCTTACGATGGCCCTGGGCCAGCCGTGGTCGATCGCCCTCGCCGCCGGTCTTGTGCTCTCCCTGTCCTCCACCGCCATCGTCCTTCAGACACTGAACGAACGTGGGCTGATGAACTGCGAGGGGGGACGCGCCTCCTTCTCAGTGTTGCTCTTTCAAGACATCGCCGTCATCCCGATGCTCGCGTTCATCCCCCTACTCGCCCTGCCCGAGCTCAGCCTCGCGCCCTCGGCGGACGTGGCCATGGCTGCGGTGGGCGAAGGCACGCCCCACGCGCCCGCGGCCAACGGTGGTCACGGCGGCGGCGAGGCGATGAGCCTGGTGGCCGGCCTGTCCGGGTGGCAGCGCATGCTCGTGACCTTAAGCGCGATCGCGGGAGTCATCTTCATCGGACGGCGAGTCACGCCGTACATCTTCCGCTTCATCGGTGTCGCCCGCCTGCGCGAGTTGTTTACGGCTGCAGCCCTAATGATCGTCGTCGCCATCGCCCTGCTCATGGCGCTGGTCGGGCTTTCACCAGCCCTCGGCACCTTCCTCGCTGGCGTTGTGCTGGCCGAGAGTGAGTACCGCCACGAACTCGAGGCGGATATCGATCCCTTCAAGGGCTTACTCCTTGGCCTATTCTTCATCACCGTCGGTGCCAACATCGACTTCGGCCTGTTGGCCGCCGAGTGGTCCCTGGTGCTTGGGCTGACCCTATGCCTGATGTTGGTTAAGTTCACCGTACTGCAGGGGCTCGCACAGATATTCTCCCTGCGAGGCACCGATCGATGGTTGCTTGCCTTCGGTCTGGCACAGGCGGGCGAATTCGGCTTCGTGCTGCTGGCCTTTACCGTCGCCAACGGCGTCATTCCCGGACTGCTCGCCGATCGCCTGCTGCTGGTGGTCGCGCTGTCCATGCTGCTCACGCCCGTGCTCTTCATCCTCTACGACCGCCTGATCGTGCCGCGCTACGCCGTCGGTCAGGAGCAAGAGGCAGACGACATCGATCGCGACTGCGACATCATCGTCGCGGGCCACGGCCGCTTCGGCGGCATCGTCAACCGCATGCTTCGTGGCGCAGGATTCGAGACTACGGTGGTCGACTACAGCTCCTCGCAGCTGGAGATGTTGCGTACCTTCGGCTTCGAGGTGTACTTCGGCGATGCCACCCGCCCGGACCTCCTGCACGCGGCCGGCATCGACAAGGCGCGCCTCTTGGTTATCGCGATCGATAACAAGCAGCAGATCACCGAGCTCACCCGCTACATCATCGAGCACTACCCCAAGGTGCACGTGCTCGCACGGGCCGTGGATCGCCTCCATGTGTACGACCTGTACAGCGTGGGCTGTCGCGACATCATCCGCGAGACCTACGACAGCTCGATTCGCGCTGGACGCTCGGCCTTCGAAGCCCTCGGGTTCTCCCGCGAGGAGGCGGTACGCATGGCGGGCGAGTTCGAGAAGGTAGACCGCCAGGCCATGCTCGAGGTGGCGCCCCTGTACGACATCAACATCCCCCCGATGGAGAACGCGCCCTACGTACAACGGGTAAAGGAACTTCGCGCTGAGTGGGAGGCGCAACTGCGCGGGCGCATGAATCCGCCCAAGCCGACGGCAACGGAAGCGGCACAAGCACCGGTGCCGCGCCCTGAGGAGGGCGCCTGAATGAAGCGCACGGGCGCCTTGACGCTCACCGCGTTGATCGGATTGCTCGCATTGGCTCCGGCCGACGCCGCCCCCCGTCTGAAGCAGACCCTGTGGACGATTCGGACCTTCGAGGCTCCGCGGCCGGTAATGCTGCGCGCGGGCCCTGCCCTCGAGGAAACAGTGCTGCGCGAGCTGAGTAGCGGCGCGGTGTTGCGTGACCTGGGATGCGTCGATGTCGGTCCCGACCAGGCGTGGTGTCGCGTCGCGCTCTACGCCAACCGCCAGGTGCGTGGTTGGATTCCGCGATGGACCCTGCGCCCGGCCACGAAGCAGGACCTCGAACCACCGCGGTCCCCAACCCGGCCGGCACCGACCGCACCCGCACCGAACCGCGAGCTGCTGACTTACGATGCGATCGGGGCCGTGCCGTGCTCCGCGCCCCGCGATGACGTCGCCGAGCAATGCGCCGCCCGCCTCGTGCGTGACGGGCGCGGCGCAACCCTTCTCCTCGCAAGCCCCGCCAAGGCCAACGAGCACACCCTGCGTGTGCTGCGCTACGAGGACGGCGAATTCCGCTCCCGCGACGGTACCTTCACGTGGGCCTTGGCCGAGGGCGACGGCCGCTGGCGCGTCAGCATCGGCAACCGCGAGCACTACCTAATCGATGGCACCTGGTTGCGGAGGCGATAAAAAAGCGCCCGATCCACCGCACTGGATCGGGCGCAACGGGAGGCCCGGTCAGGCCTAGCTAGAGCGCGCTGGCTGGCGCGCGCAACACCACCACGAGGCTGCGTGCCTCCAGCGTGGTGGCTAGCGGGGCGTATGCACCAGCCGCCGTGATGCTGCGTACCAACGTCGTGCCGTCCAAACGTAGGGCGAGCGCATCGGCGAAGGTCGCGAAGTCCTCGAACATCTCCGTTCCCTCGCCATCCACGATGGCGTAGCGACTCGCCTCGCCCGCCGGCACCAGCGTCGGCAGGATTTGCGGCGCCCCGAGTGGCACGCGCAAGCCCGGCACGCGGATCCGCCCACGCTCCAGCGCCTCGGCGTTCAGAGCCACACCGTCAGCGCCTATGCTAGAGAACGCTTGATCGCCAAGGGCGGGGTTAAAGATGAAGCGGAATACGGCGCGCAGGCCTTCGAACTGGACCGTGGTGAATGCCTCGAAATCCGGCGGCGCTTCGCCGAAGGTGTTTACGTAGCCGAACACCCGCGCCGCGCCCCCAACTGGCGCCTCAGCGCCAAGCCCGTTCGTATCGATCTCGTAGGCAGTAGGGTCAGCGTCCATCTCCGGCGCAAAGCCCGTACCCGAGAAGTCGAACACGTCGGATCCGCGCGTATTCATGAAGGCTAGATCCAAGGTCAGTAGCCCGGCTTGGTTGTCCGCCACGATGCCTGATACCTGGGAGCGCAGGAGCTGCACCCGACCCTCGGTGGCGTCGAGCTCGAGCGGAGGCAGGATCAACGGCGCGGCGGGGTCGATCTCCCCGTCGTCGTCATCGTCCTCATCGATCACCGGCACGTTAGCGACGCCGAAGATCCGCACCTGTTGACCCACTGAGATGGCGCTGGTGGTCAGCCCCTCGATCGGGTCGACCGGTCGCGTAACTTGGGTGGCGGGCCCAACGCTCACCGTGACCGAATCGAAGAAGGCACTCGGTTCATCACCCGAGCGAACCACGGTGGCACCGCGCACAGTGAATTCATCGCCTTCCCGAGCGACCACCGTCCCCACCACCGTGTCGCTCTCGATGCCCGGCACGCTGCTGCCGGCGAGCACGCTGTCTGCGGTGAAGCTGGCCTCACCAGTCGACAAGATACCGAAGGCGACCGTTAGCGTGTCCTCGGGCAATGTAGCCAGAGCAGCGAGACCCTCGGCGCCGGTCAACAGCTCGCCGTCGATGTCGTAGGTGGTCTGATCGGTGACGCGCACGGCAACATCGCCGAAGCGCCCGTCGCCACGACCCAGAGGCCGCACGTCTACCTCGTAGGCGCTGCCGGTGGTGTCGACCGCTTCCAGCACACCGCGTACGCGCAGCTCCTTCTGCTCGATTGGGTTCACCTCGGCGAGAAGCACTGGCTGCACGGTCACCAACGGCGGCGACACCTCGGCGTCCACCTCGTTGGACGACTCCAGGTCGAAGTCGAGCGCCAGCAGCGCGGCACGACCTGCTGCAATCGAGAACTGGGTACGATCGGTCAAGGTCACCTCGATCGTGGTCTGCGCAAGGGCGTTGCCCTCAGCGTCGACCACGCTCGCCAGCACAGCTTCCCCGTCCTGCTCCACCACCACCTCGGCATTGGTGAAGTCCAAGGTCATCGAGCCACCCACATAGGTTCCGGGTGGCAGCCGTGGAGCGCCGAGCAGTTCGGACAGCTCCACGTAGTCGGCGAAGTCGATTCGGGTGGTCCCGGGAAGGGTTTCCACGATGTCACCGCTGGCGCGTTCCAAGCGCAGGGACACGATGTCAACGGCGTAGCTCAAGACGTCGCCATCCGCATCCGTTACGGTGACCACGCCCACACCACAGCTGTCGAAGGTGTCCGCGTCGTTTGGGTCACAGACGGACACCGGCGTGTCACCACCGTCTCCGACCGGTCCCGGGTTGTCTAGGTTGGCGCTGCCACCGCCTCCTCCACCGCAGCCAGCAGTGACCGCCAGCAGACCTACGCCGGCCAGCGTCGAAATCCATCGCAGCCTGTTCATGATCTTCATAGCAAACTCCGATCCGCATAGTGCGTTCGTTGATATCACGACCCAGACAACGGACTGGTGCACGGGCGGTTGACGCGAGCAAGCAGAAGATCAACGCGCTGTCGCCTGCCCGCGACAGGTGACAAGTCCCCGAATCAACAGAGCTTTTTACGATCGATTGGGACGTAGGAGGGGGAATCGAGGAAGGGGAGATCTAGCTCTTCGGGAAGCACGCGCTCCACGTAGTGTTTGAGGCTCACAGTCAGCGCCTCGTTGGTAGTTTGCTCGAGGGCGGTCACGTCAATCGTCGGTCCGAGGCGCAGCGTGAAGCGCCGACCGGCCTTGTTCATGAACTCATGGAACAAGGTGATGTCTCGCAGCTCTTGCGAGAGGCGATGGAACAGATGGAACAGCAAGGAGTAGGGCCCTGCCACGTGCAGGGGCACGAGGGGAACAGCGTGCTTGCGAGCCAGCGCGACCGCGGAATGCTCCCAGGGAGGATCTTGTAGCCTACCGTCGATGTGCTTGGACATCAGGCCCGCAGCAAAGATCACCAGCGCCTTCTGCTGCTGAAGCGCCGCGCGAGCCATTCGCAGGGCTACCTTAGTCGACCTAACGTTCCGTTTCGCTGGTGGCCAGACGACGGGTATCAGCACGTCGTCGAAGCGTGGACAGATCCGCTGCGCGTCTGCGTTGGCGAGGAATCTCAGATCCCCACGCACCTGTTTCAACGCGTCGAACACTGCGATCCCATCGGCGATCCCGGTGGGGTGGTTGCACACGACTACGCATGCCCCCGAAGGCGGTAGGTGATGCAGCCCCTCGGCGAGCACCTCAAGGCCCAGCAGCTCACTGATGTAGTCGAGCGCCTCTTGCCCGCCGAGGGGCGCTATCGCGTCGGCCATGCGACGCGCCTTGTGGTATCCGAAGAATGCGTCGCGCAGGGGGCCCAGGAGCGGCCACCAACGGCTGCGCAACAGGCGTGGCGCGCGCTCGGTGAGCATCTGATCGATGATGTGCAGGTCATCGTTGGTGTTGGCAGCCACGCTAGGCTCCATCCGTGGCGTGCTGGGGAGGATCGAGCATGGTGCCTCCCGACGCCGCGACGCAAGGCGAGCCTGGCGTGTGCGAAGATCGAGTGCCCGGTCGCGACCTGAGAAGCAGCGCCCCATGATCTACTTCGCCTACGGCTCCAACCTGCATCCGGAACGCCTGCGCCGACGCGTGCCCTCGCGCCAGGCCCTCGGTGTCGCCATCCTCAGCGGCCACACGCTGACCTTCACCAAACGCGGAGCGGACGGGTCGGGAAAGTGCGCGATTGTGCCGACGGATGACCCGCAAGCAAGCGTCTACGGCGTGCTGTACCGCATGGCACCAGACGATCGCCTGAGCTTGGACCACGCGGAGGGTGTGCACGGCGGTGGATACGTCCCGATCACCGTTGAGGTGACGCACCGAGATGGAGGGACAGTTGAGGCCTTCACGTACTTGCCCCCGAACCGCTTCATCGACCCCGCCCTGCAGCCCTACGATTGGTACAAAGCCCTTGTGGTGCACGGTGCCCGCCATCACGCGCTGCCAGCCCGGTGGGTATCGCAGCTCGAAGCGGTGGCAGCGATGGCAGATCCGGATGCGCAGCGTGCTAGCCTCAACGCGCAGATCCTCGCCAGCCTTCGCTAGGTGCTGCTTCGTTCAGCTCAGGCGGTTAGCGCGTAGGACTCGAGTATCTCCATCGGCACGATTTCCAAGGCGCGCTGATGGGTCGCCGCCAAATCCACCTTCGGGCCCGCATCCTCGTGCACAGCCTGCAAGAAGCGCGACGCACAGACGCACCAGCGATCACCCGGCTTCAGCCCAGGAAACTGGTATTCGGGACGCGGCGTGGAGAGATCGTTGCCGAGGTACTTTGACAGGGCGAGAAACTCCTCGGTCATCACCGCACAAACGGTATGGCTGCCAGCATCCTCGGCGCAGGTGTCACACATGCCGTCGCGGAAGAAGCCCGTAAGCGGATCCTGAGAGCACGGCTGCAACGGTTCGCCGAGGACGTTGAGTGATGCAAGCTTCTCCATGTGTGTCCTCCTACCAGGCGATGCCGTAGTCATCGCCATAGTCGCTGGCGCCGCCCCACAGGGTGCCGTGTTCGGCGTCGATCCAGATGGCCGTGATCGGGCTGTAGGTGCGGTCAACCATCTCCACCGAGTAGCCCATCTTCGTGAGCTGCGCACGCACCCACTCGGACACCTTGGCGGTCACCTGCAAGCGCCCGGGCTGCGCCTTGTGCGCCCCGAAGGAACTCTGCATCTGAAAGCTAGTGATATTGTGTGCTTCTGCCGCCTGCTGAACATCCATGCCGAACTCGACGATGTTGAGGAAGAACTGCAGCAGGTTCTGATCCTGAGTGTCGCCTCCCTGGACGGAGAAGGCCATCATCGGCTTACCGTCCTTGAGGGCCAGGCTGGGCGTGAGCGTGGCCCGCGGGCGTTGCCCAGGCTGCACCACATTGTAGGGGTTCATCGCCTCGTTCAAGACGAAGGACTGCATTCGCTGACTCAAGCCAATGCCGGTGGTGCCGGCGATGAACGCAGGCACCCAACCGCCGCTCGGCGTGATGGAGACCACCCAACCTTCCTCATCGGCGGCTTGGATCGAGGTGGTGCCGGCGAGGAAGTCACCGTCGGCCTCGGTCATGTTTTGCCGAAGGGGCAGTGGCGCGGTGTGGCGCGCTTGTTGAAAGCCATCCTCGCCGACGCCTTGCGCGTCCGGCGGCACGTTGCGCCACTGCTTGAGCAGATCGAGGAACGGGTTGCGCTCACCTTGGAACGGATAAGGATCCCCGGGGCGAACGGTCGGGTCGTTGCGCTGCGGGTTGATGAGTTTGCGTCGTTCGGCCGCGTAGTCCTTCGATAGCAAACCGCGCACCGGCTCGGCCGGCGGAACGTAGGGGTCGCCGTAGTAGAAGTCACGATCGGCGTAGGCTAGGTTCATCGCCTGGTAGAGCGTGTGGATGTAGCGCGTGCTGTTGTAGCCCATGCCCTTGAGGTCTATCGGCTCGAGGATATTCAGGGCCTGCAGCATCACCGGCCCTTGCACCCAGGTCGTGAGCTTGTAGACGTCGATGCCCTTGTAGCTCGTGAACACTGGCTCTTCCAAATACACCTGCCAGCGATCCAGGTCCTCGAGCGTGAACAGCCCGCCGGCCTCGCGAGTGGCGCGTACAAGCTCCCTCGCGATGTCGCCGCGGTAGAAGCGCTCGTAGGCAGCGTAGATGGCCTCCTTGCGCGACTTGCCCTGGGCAAGCGCTTGCGCTTCGGTCTCGACCAGCTGGCGCAAGGTGCGAGCAAGATCCGGCTGACGGAACATCTCGCCAGCCACCGGTGCTGCGCGACGGTTCGGACGCTCGGGGTCGTAGTGCGGCAGAAACACCGCGCGCGAACTTGGCCAGCGCGCGATGACCTCACGCCTGCGTTCCATGTTGTTCGCCTGGGCCGCCTCGATGGGGTAGCCGTCGGCCATCTCGACCGCGGGTGCGAGCACCTGCGCCAAGCTGGAGCGTCCGTACTCCGCCAACATCACCATCAGCGCCCCAGGCGTGCCCGGCGTCACCGCGGCGAGCGGCCCGTACTCTGGCGGGTACTGCATACCCTGCTCGCGAAAGTACTCAGGCGTAGCTCCCGTCGGCGCCACGCCGAGCCCGTTGACGCCCTTCACCTCGCCCGTCTTCGGGTTGTAGATCAACGCCTGGGTCTCTCCCCCCCACCCAAGCGTGTCCCACATGGTGGAGGTAGCAGCGAGCATGGCGCAGGAGGCATCTACCGCGTTGCCCCCACCTGCGAAAACCACGGCCCCTGCAGTCGCTGCGAGGGGCTTGCCGGTGACCGCCACCCAGTGCTTGCCGTGCAGCACCGGCTTTGCCGTCGCTTGCGCGTGAGCGGCGTCGGACACACCTACGAGGCAGAGCAAGGCGGTCGCCAAGGTGACTGGCAACGCGCGCGCTGGGGGGGCAAGAGACAGGAGGCTGGGGGTCATGGTGGGCTCCGCGGTGACACGCGGGGGATGGTACCTGGGCAACGCGGGCGGTGGGTAACGCCTGCCCTTGATTCGCCGTCTAGCGAGATATCTCAGATCACCTGCTGACCAGCAGCGTGACGCCTGCCAAGACGAATACCGCGAGCAATAAGGTCTGCGCCACCATCGCCAGCAGTGGGCGCACGCCCACGCCGGTGAACTGCGCCAGCGAGGTCCTTACGCCCAAGGCCGCCACGGCGATCACCAGCGCCATCTGCGACAGGCTGCCAAGCACTGCCACCAACGAAGGGGGCAGCAGGTTGGCGCTGTTCACTAGCATCAACACCACGAACCCGATCACGAACCATGGCAGCAGCGGCGGGCGTTTTCCCGGTACCGCGGCGGCACTCGCCCGCATGACCAGGGAAATCGCGAGCACCACGGGCATCAGACAAGCGACGCGAAGGAGCTTCACTACAGCTGCTGTCTCCCCGGCGAGGTCCGAGATGATGTAGCCCGCACCGATCACCTGGGCCACATCGTGGATCGTCGCGCCCAGGAAGATCCCAGCGGCCCGATCCGGCAGGCCGAACAGTCCCGCCACGATCGGATACAGGGTCATGGCGATGGTGCTGAGGGTGGTCACACCGACCACTGTGATGGTGGTGTTGCGCTCAGCATCGCCGTCCTGCGGCAGCACGGACGCGATGGCGAGTGCAGCCGAAGCGCCGCATATCGACACCGCGCCCGCGGACAGGACCGCGTGCGGGCGAGTCAGACCAAGGGCGCGGGCGATCGCCATCCCGCCCAGCAATCCGACCACCACACCTGCGAGAACCAGCAGCACCACGCCCGATCCAAGGTCCTGCACTTCACCGAGGGTAAGTCGGGCGCCCAGGAGCACCACGGCGATCCGCAGCAGCCCCCGTGATGCGAATACAACGCCCGGTGATACGGAACGGTCGTCGGAGAGGTAGTTGAAGGCGATGCCGAGGAGCAGTGCGAACAGCATCGCTGGGCCGCCGTAGTGTTCAGCCAGGTAGCTCGCAGCCAATCCGATCACGACGGCCAATGACAGGCCGGGGACGCGCGTCTTAGCGGACGTAAGCGCCCGCGCCAGGGCGGCCTTGGGAGGGCTGTAGGTCATGGGCGCGCATCATAACGAAGTGCCCTGCGCGACGCGCATGAACTCACCCGCCGCGCGCCGCCGGCGCTGAGAGCCAGCCGCGACGGTCGCCCTAAACCCCTAGGGCTCCCATGATGCGCGCGGTCACTGCGTCGAGTTCGCCAACGCCGTCGATCGTGTGCACAGCAAGCCCGACCCCGCGGAAGTAGGCGACGCAAGGCGCGCTCTGATCGTGATAGGTCTGGATTCGATTGGCGATTACCCGAGGATCCGCATCGTCGGCGCGGTCCTGTTGCTCGGCGCGGCTCTTCAGGCGAGCCTTTAGCTCGTCCTCCGGGACTTCGATCACCACCACCCCTTCGACGCTGCGTCCCCACTCGGCGCACAGCGCGCTCAGCACCTTCGCTTGGCCCACGTTGCGCGGGTAGCCATCCAGGAGCACGCCCTTCTTTGCGTCGTCCTGCTCGAGGCGATCGCGAACCATCTGGTCGGTGATCTCGTCGGGTACCAGGGCGCCGCGCGCCATGATCTCCTTCACCTGCTGGCCGAGCGCCGTGTCGCGCTTGAGGTGATCGCGAAACATGTCACCAGTCGACACATGCACGATCCCAAGGCGCTCCTTGATGCGCGCAGCTTGGGTGCCTTTGCCCGCTCCGGGCGGTCCGAAAATGATTAGGTTCATCCCCCCATTAAACCACAAGCGCGAAGGGCGACTGCGCCCTGCCCCAAAGATCCTGCGAAGCCCGCCACCGGCCCTCCCAAAGGACCGCGCTGGCGCGCGCGGCGCTAAAGCCGCGGTACGGGTCGCAAAGTCGGTGCGCCGTTCGTGACAGCGCTGTCGCTCGGGACGAATACTCCATGGGTATCACGGGCCGCCGGCGCGCGGCTAACGGTCTTCGAACTACGAGTGGATGCCGTGGCGCTTGAACGTAACCTTGCGATCCTATTTTTGATCCAGGCCACCTTCACGGCCGGTGCCGTTATGCTCGGTATCGTCGGCGGCGTGGTGGGCAACGATCTCGCACCGCATCCGCGCCTGGCCACCTTACCGATCTCTCTCGCCGTACTCGGTACAGCCCTTGCGACCGTCCCTACCAGCATGGCCATGAGGCGGCTCGGCAGGCGCGCCGGTATCGCGCTGGGCGCCGGCATCGCCTTGGTCAGTGCCCTGCTCGCCGGCACCGCCGTGAACGCCGGCAGCTTTGGTCTGTTCTGCCTCGCTGCCACGGGCCTAGGCGCCGCCCTCGCGTGCGGGCAACAGCTTCGCTTCGCCGCCGCGGAATCGGTGCACAGCGATCGTGCCGGACAGGCGATCGCCTGGCTGTTGCTCGGTGCGATGGTCGGCGCCGTTGCCGGCGGCACGCTGATCGCCAGGATCAGCGCGCTCGGCGTTGAGCACCCGCTTCGCCTCGCCTTTTGCACGCTGGCCTTGGGCCATATAGCCGTGTTGGGCCTCGTGGCCGCTATGCGCCCCTTTAGCGAGGGTCGAACCGCATCGTCGGCTCCGGAGGATGCGCCACGCCCGCTGCTGACGATCGCCCGCCAACCGGCCTTCCTTCTGGCGGTAGGCGCTGCGGTAGTCGCCCAGGGCACGATGGCCTTGCTGATGACGGCAACCCCCGTTGCGATGCACGTGGTTGACGGTCACCCCTTGCGCGCCACAGCGGCGGTGATTCAAGCACATGTGGTGGCGATGTACGCTCCATCGCTGGGCGCTGCGCTGCTGATCGGGCGCCTGGGAGCACAGCGAATGATGTGGTTTGGCGCGGCGATGATGCTCGCGTGCATCGCCATCGGCATCAGCGGCCGTGCGATTATGCACTACGGGACAACACTGGTGCTGCTCGGCGTTGGGTGGAACTTTCTTTTCGTCGGCGCCACCACAGCGTTGCTGAGCACCTACCGTGCGAACGAGCGCTTCAAAGCACAGGCCGCCAACGACTTCAGCGTATTCGCCGTGGCGGCCCTCGCCAGCCTACTCGCGGGCGCGACGGTACTGAGCTTAGGCTGGGAGAAGGTGCTGCTGCTGGCTGCGGCGCCCCTATTGCTGATCCTCGTGTTGCTTGTGGTCGCTGCGCGCCGCGAGAGCCACCGCCACGCCCTCGCGGGCAACCGCTATTCTCGGGCTGGATCGGTACGCCAGACCACGTAGGAGTAGGCCACCAGGATCACGGTCGCGGTCAACAGCACTGCAACGCTCGCCATCATCAGGGTCTGCGGCCACGGCAGGACCGCCCCCAGCACCATCACCAGCCCCACTAGGACGAACACCCGCCCCGCCCACCGGTGGGTCTTGCGCCAGGATAGCTCCGAGGAGAGGGTCCACGGCGTGCGCACGCCAATGAAGTAGTTGCTTCGCGTCTTGCCCATGTAGTTTCCCGTGACGACCAGCGCAGCACCGACGATGGGCGGAATGACCCGGGCGATCTCCACCGTCGCTCCCAGCGCGGCAGCGGTGGCCAGGCCGTGAATCACCAACATGGAGAGGCCAGTAGCTAACATCACCATCAAGTAAGGCAAACGACTCTGGGCGAGGTGGCGACGGCGCGGCTCCAGTGCTGGAAGCAGTGCGAAGACCAGCACCATGAACAGCCAGATGGCAGGCATCAGCCCGAAGGCCTCGGCTCGGGAACCGTAGCGATTCACCTCACCGCTAGAATTCCAATGCACAGGCAACTCAGATCCGGGCTCGGTGCTTAGCCAACCGAAGGCCGAGATGAGCGTCATCAGAGCGAACACCACCAAGCCGAAGGCGAAGGCGCGATTGCGTAGCTGCGATAGGGCGTCAGTCATCTTCACTCTCCTGCTGATCCGGTCTATCGATAGACAGGCGGCTCATGAACTCCAGCAGCGCCTCCTCCAGCACGGACACGTTCAGCTGGTACACGATGCTCGTCCCCCGCCGATCGCCGTGGATCAGCTCGGCCTCGCGCAGCACGGAGAAGTGGCGCGACAGGGTGGCCTTGGCCAGCGGAAACTGCGCCGCCAATTCGCCCGCAGACATGTCGCGATCGCGAAGCAGTTCCAGGATGTGGCGCCGCGTCGGGTCGGCTAGGGCACGAAACACCTGACTCATTTTCGTAATTTAGCTAAATAGCGAATGAGTGTCTAGCTTGTCTCGTGCCTCGCACCTCAGTGGAGTCGTCTCGTGTGCGCCGGACCGCGCAGAAAAGCATTGAGGAACAAGATATTAGCCCCCCATCCAGGGCACCTCTGAAGTTTGGGTCACTGACGAATGCCACCACCAAGCCTCTGCCCCGTTTGGTCACGGCAACGGCCGGCTTCCACACCCACTGCGCTCGGTTCTCCGCCCACAGATGGCCGCCCGCGCCCAAGTCCTGGGCTGACGCAAAGCGCATGGCATTGACACCTTCATCTAGGGCCGAGGGGCGGTATACATCCCGCCCCTCCACCAGGAGGTTCACACCGCCATCACCCACCCCCGCTGTGAGCCAGTGTTGGCGATCGGCAACGGCTCGCAACAGTACGCCGGGGAGAGGATCAGGCATGGGATCCCGACGCCGCAGCGCGGCCGCATTGTCTGGCGGGCCTTCGATCAGCGAGCCCGCGATGGTGGCGCTCTTTTCCCGATCCTCCACTTCGCTGCCAGCCAAACGCTCACGTTGGGTGGAAAGGAGCGCCACATCAGGGTCCGTGATGAAGCGCAAGGCCTCGCCTATGGCGACGAGTACGCCACCCGCCTCCACCCAAGTGCGCAGCGCAGCCGATCAGGGGAACCCACCAACAGGTTCACGAGCGGTCGTCCTTCCCAACTGCGGGCATACTCGATCAGACGCAAACGGTCCGGTGCCGCCTCGGCGAGCGCCTGTAGGTAGCGAAGCGCCTCTGCAGACCCGGTGATCTGTGCGCCAAGCGGATGTCCCACGACCTGCTCGAGGGTGGGGATGCCAGGATCGTACGCGGTCGCGGTCCACCCGCCAGGAACGGCGGCCGCACTCAAGCTTGCCGCCAACCCGACGATTAGCCATAACATCGCGCCGACGCCGGCGCGCAACTCCCGTGCTGACATACTCTCTACCCTGCGAACGGTGCAGCGCACCAAATGATACATCCGCATCAGACGTAGTGCTCTCGCCGCTCTTGAGAGGCTGCCGCGCCGCAGTATGCGCGACTACCTAATCCCGTATTTCGCCGCCTAGCGAGCCGACAACCCACCGCCGCCAGACACACCACGTGACAAAGTCACCCGCTGTGGTATTTTCCCTACACCTGTGGGCGCATGAAGTGGCCACGGGAGAACAAGAACAGCTCTCGCAATCCGCACTAAGTAGAGAACCTACGGAGAGGTAACACCGAATGAGTGATTTAGCAGCCCGTGCAGGCTTACTGTCGCTGGTCGCCCTGGGCGGCTGGTGGGCGGTGTCGGCAAATTCGCCGGACGCCAATCAGCAGCAGCCCGAGGTCGAGCGACTATCCGTGCCGATGAGCGCGTCCGTCGAAGTCGTCAAGCGCATGAAGGAACGCTCGGGTCCCGTCCGCGTTTCTGGCGATCGCGCCAGCTACGTGGGCACCCGCGCGTACCCGATTCAGATGACCACAGTGAAACCGCGCGCCGCCACCGCTAAGAACGGCACGGTAAAGGTGTCCGGTGGGCGACGAATCGAGTCGCCGCTTAACGATGCACAGCTCAACCAGGCGATCAGCCGCGCTGAGCAGTCCGCCAACCGCGTCCCCGCTGCCCGTCAGCAGAGCCGTCGTCGTGGCCCGATCATCCTCAACAGCTTCGAGGCCATCGGTGCCGAAGACTGCTGTGTGGATCCTGTGCCGTTTAGCGCCACCGTGCCGCCGGATCCCGATATCACGGCCGGCCCGGATCACATCATCGTGGTCGTCAACGTGACCTTCGCCATCTACGACAAGGCCGGCAACGAGCTGCAGCCGCCGACCGCCTTCAGCGAGTTCTTCGCTGGCGTGGATCCGGCCTGTGAGCCCGGCGGTCCCTTCGATCCGGATGTCGTGTACGACGAGTCCACCGGCCAGTTCATCCTAGGTGTGGACGGCAACGGCACCGACTACTGCATCGCCGCCACGACCGACGGTGATCCCCTCGGTACATGGAACCGCTTCGCCTTCCCCGCTGACATTAACGGTGAGTTCTTCGACTTCCCGCATATGGGGGTTGGTACGGACGCTATCTACGTCGGCTCCAACCAATTCGGCGACAGCTTCGTCGGCGGCCGCATCTTCGCGGTCAACAAGGACGATCTGCTGAACGGCGATCCGATCCGCGTGGTCCAGCGCCTGGTGCCGGACTTCAACAGCACGCCGCAGCCGGCGCAGCTACGCGGCGCCAACGACGGCACCTTCCCCACCGAAGGCCCCAACTACTTCATGACGGAAGTGTTCGACGGTCCGACCCACAGCGTGTGGGCCTGGGATGCTCCCTTCGGTGCTGACGTGCTGACCAAGCTTGGTGACGTCGACCTCGCAGCGGCCTCCAAGCTCGACTGCGCCGACCAGTCCTGCTTCCCGGTCTCCGTGCCGCAGGCAGGCTCCGATGTGTTGCTCGCTGGTAACGACTTCCGCGGCCAGGAGACCGAGTTCCGAAACGGCAAGCTGTGGACCACCCAAACCGTGTCCTGCGACCCGGGCACTGGCGTGGTCAACTGCGCGCGTTGGGCACAGATCGATCCGGCCGAAGTCACCGTGGGCGCTAGCACGGACGGCGTGATCCGTGCCGGTGTGCTGACCGCACGCGACGGTGTGCATCGCTTCTTCCCCAGCCTCGCGGTAGACCGCTGCGAGAACATGGCTATCGGCTACACCAAGAGCAGCGACTCGATGTTCCCGTCCGTGGCCGCTTCCGGTCGCTTGTTCGTCGATCCGCTGAACCGCCTGCGTGCCGACTCGGACATCATCGCCGGTACCGAGGCCTACCGCTCCTTCCAGGATCCGAACTCGCCGAACCGCTGGGGTGACTACACCGGTATGGCGACCGACCCGGACGGTCGTCGCTTCTGGTACGTCGGTCAGTACGCGGCGGAGAGTGAGAACGTCAACGCCAATTGGAAGACCTTCGTGGCCGAGCTCACCTTCGGCTGCCGCCTCCCGCTACCTAACTAAGGGTTTCGCTAGGCTACGGGATACCATCGGGTGTCCCACCCAAAGGGCGGTGCCATCGCGGCACCGCCCTTTTCCTTGCACAAGCGCGATAGCACGAGAAAGGGCTGCGCCCCATCGCGGAGCGCAGCCCTTGGCAACAGCACGTGTCGCGCGCCGGAACTTAGAAGTTCAGGCTCAGGTCCTCAACCACTTCCATGGCGATGTAGTTGGTACCCGTCGGCAGGCCGTTGGACTTGGCGTAGCTGTTGGCTGCGGCCAAGGTCTGAGGACCGATAATGCCGTCGATCGGACCGTTGTAGCGACCAGCGTCCTGAAGCGCGCGCTGCAGGGAGGCAACGTTCGGTTGGGTCAGGTTGACGGCACACACGACCTGGCGCCACTCGAGGTTCTCCTCGTCGGTCTTCACGCGACGGGTCACGGTCTCGTACTGGGCCGGGATCGGGATGCGACGCTCCGAAGCCGAATCCACCAGCTGGGTCACGGTCACGGTGTCGTACTCAGCGGGGACGGTGACCTCACGGGTGGTCGCAGGCGTGACCAGCACGCGCTTCTCAATGGTGCGGTACTCGGCGGGGATCACGATCTCACGCGTGGAGGCAGGTTGGTCGACGACGCGACGGGTGACCGTCTCGTACTTGGCCGGCACTTCCACCAGACACATGATCTCACCGGTATCGGTGGTGGCGCTATCGACAACGTTAGCGGCGAAGCTCGACGCGGGGCCGCGCTTCCATTCGGTGCGCGCCGGCGAGATCAGCACCTGCTCGGTGACCGTGCGGTAGGTAGCGGGCACTTCTTCGATGCGCGTAGACTCACCCTTCACCAGCACACGCTCGGTGACGGTCTCGTAGACGGCGGGCACCACTTCCAGGCGGCTAGACGCTTCCTTGACGAGCACCGTCTCCTGCACCGTCTCGTAGCGGGCGGGGATGATCTCGACGCGCTCAGACTCCTCGCTCACCAGCACGGTCTCGCTCTCCGTGGTGTAGCTCGCGGGGATCAGCACGCGAGCGTAGCACTCACCGGGCACGGGGTTCGGCGGGAACAGGGGGTCAACGGACAGCATGGCGGTCATAGCGTTGCCGTCGCTGCCGCTGTTGCGGGCGGCGCTCTCGGCAGCCTCGAGCTCGCGCTCACGCTGCATTAGCTCGCTTTCGAGCGAGGAGATACGCTCGCGCTGGCTGTCGATCAGCTCCTGGCTCTCGTTAGCGGCACCTTCGACCATGGAAGTCTGCGTGTCTTCCGTAGTGGCACAGCCGCTGGCGAGCAGGGCCATCCCGACGAAGGTACCTGCGGTAAAAGTTCTGGTCATTTTCATTCTCTCTCATGGCTCCCTAGAGGGTAGTAGTCGTCGGCCCCTACCGACGCTGGGCGCATTCTAGGCAGAGCATCACGAATGGGAAGATCTCGGAACATAGGTTCACAATCACGTTTCTTTTCCTACTTTTCCTGCCAGCAGGTGGACACCGAAGCGAGCGAAAAAGTGGCGCGCAATCAATTGCTTGGGACTCTGAGCAAGCGATATCACGCTCCTGAGGGCACCTTTCGGGTTGGATCCTTTCGGGCGTTTTCGTGACCGCTAGGGGATCCCGTTGGCGCCTTCGCGCAACGACCGGCCGACGCTCGCTCCACCCGCCCGATCGACAGACGCAATGTGCTTTAAAACGATCCAGCCGCGTGCGCAGGCCCGCAACGACTCCACCCACCGTCCGACTGGCGTTTTGGGGGGCTTGGGCGACGCGTACTGGCGCCGCGTAGGGAGCTGATTTCCCGCCAGGCGACACGCGCCCCTCAACTGAATGCTTGGAGCCGCTCGCAGGCGGAACTCACCAGCCAACGCGAATAGGCGCGATGCAGGGGGATCGTCCAGCGCCACGGGCCGAGCGTCCCGTGTTGCTCGCCGTCTTCGTTCACCTTCGGCACCAACGCGGATCCGAAGTACAGGCGCACTCCGTGTGTCTCCGGTTGCGTGCGCCACCACGTGCGGGTACGCGCGGTGCGGTCTCGTAGCAAGAGCTCCTGGGGCGTGCGATGCTCGACGGTCCACACGGCAAAGGTCTCTGCACCGCCGGTGATGAGCGCGGCGACGGCCTCATCACTGCTGTCGGCTGAAGCGAGGGTTCGTAGCACCGCTCGTTCCAACCTGAACACGCGCGAGTCGAGGAACGCGCGCACCCATCGGCTGTGCTCCACCCCACTCGTGCAGAACACGCTGAAGCAGTCAACGTAGCAATTTGGACGCTGGTAGGCCTGCAGCAACGCCCCAGCGGGCAGCGAAGTCGATTCGATCGAGGAAAACACGTGCAGCGCTCCGTCACTGATCCGAGCGATTGGGCCGTGGGCGCCCTGCCCCTCACTATCGCTGAGTTCCCCTCCCCCAGCAACGCGCAGTACCCTCCCTCGGTGGCGCCTACGACATGCGCAAGGTAACCGCGGGACCCTGCAGCTGTCCTGCCCTCGGCTGCCCGTCAGCCCGTTCCCAGAGCGATCAGCTGGCTCGCCCGCGCCCAGCTGGTGACGACAAGCGGCAGCCTCCATCCACGGGCAACCAAACGCCTTAGATGCCAAGCCAAAGGTTGGAGAGGTGCATGGCCACACCGATCAGAGCGGTGGCAAGACCGAGGGTGCCAAGGCTGCTGCCACGGCCCAATGACACACCGGATAGGCGCAGCAATCGAAACAGCCCGAAGAGCAACACCACCAAGGCCGTGAGCACCGCTAGGGCGATGTTGGCGGCAACACCGAGGCGGGCGTCGAAGGCGCTCAAGCCACCGGCAACGGCTATCCACACCACGGCGTACAGGCTGATCCAAATCGTCAATCGGTAGTTCTCGCGCTGGCGTGGCGTGCCCCCGAGGGGCTGCGGCATGGTTGCGTCGACGCCCCTACGCCACGCCTGCGGAAGCCTTGGCAGGTACAGATCGATAGCGATCAACGCGAGCCCGAGGCACTCTACGCCCGCACTCAACCAGCCGAGGAATCCGATGTTCATCCGCCGATGATAGCGGCTAAGCTACCCTCTGCGCGCCCACGTACACTATGCGCCGTGCACCATTGCGCTTACCTCTCGGCAAGTCTCGGCGAATCGCTCCAAGGTCACTTCCGACAGCGCCGCCCATTCGCCGAGAGTCTCATCGGACAGTGCTTCAATGGGCGTATGCGTGAACAACGCGGCCAGGGAGATAAGCCAACCGTATGGCCACTGCGCGCTGTCGCTAGGGGGGCGGTGGTGGTGATAAACCGCTTGCACCAGCGACTCGGGTAAGCCCCACAGATCGAGTACGTAGGCCCCCGCCGCTGCATGATCCATTCCGTAGCGCTCACGCTCCGCGGATACGAGGGCCTCGCCATGAAGTGTGGTGAGATCAGCGTAGCCCTCTGCGTCCACGGCCAGCAGCGCCAGGCGGCCGATGTCATGTACGAACGCAGCCAGGCGCAGCTCGCCGCGCACAGCCTCGTCGAGTTCGAGATGGCGGCTCAGGCGGTCTACAAGGGCTGCGACCACGTGGCCCTCGCGCCAGAGCCGCTCCAATGACCCAGAGTCAACTCGACCGCCGAATGCCTGGAACAATGCGTGTGAAATCGCGAGGTCGCGCAGCGTCTGCAGCCCGAGAAGCAATACGGCCTGCTTGATGCTGGCCACCTCTTCGCGTACGCCGAAGTAAGGGGAGTTGATCAGCTGCAGGAGCTTTGCGCTCATCGCCGGGTCGTCCGCGATGACCTGCGCGATGAGCGAGAGGTTGGGCTCCTCCTCTTGTAGTTCGCCCATCAACTCACCGTGCGTGCGCGGAAGCGCCGGTACGCTGCGAAGACGAGTGAGGCGTTTGAGCGTGGAGGCATCTGCGCTCGGCGGGCGCCAGCGCTTGGCAGCCCCCATGGCGCGGGTGAGTTGCTCTGCGGCGGTCCGCCTCGCCAGGCACTGGTGGGCGAGCGCTACGGAGGCCAACCCACCAGCCTGTGGCGGGTCATCGGTAAGCGCCAGGCGCGTACTCATCGGGGACTGCTCGGCCACCTCATGAAGCCACTCGCTACCCATGAGTCCGACATCGCTGACGACGACATCGAAGGGCTGGTCGCCGTCCACCTCGTTGAGGCGCTGGCGTGCCTGATCGGGAGAGGGCGCATGCACCCAGGTCCACTCGTCCTCGGCGCCGGACAGGGCCTCACCAAGGGCGTCAAACTCCTCCTCCGCAACCGCCAACAGCGCGTGCACTAGCCGCTCACCGCAGGCTCGATCGGCACTAGCGGCACGTGCAGAGCGAAGCGGGCACCGCCACCGGTCACATCCTCAAGACGCACCTCACCTCCGTGGCCCTGCTCAACGATCTGTCGCACCAAGGCCAGCCCCTGCCCCGTCCCCATACCTACTGCTTTGGTGGTAAAGAAGGGCTCGAATATCTTTGCTTGCAGCTCTTGCGGCACACCGGGACCGTTGTCCTCGACCGCGAGCACAGCGGTATCTCCCCGGCGCTCAGCGATCACGCGAATTCGACCACTGACGTGGTCAGCCTCGCGCACCGCCTGGGTGGCGTTGACGATGAAGTTGACCAAGCACTGGGTGATCGCTTGGGAGTCGCAGAAGAGCTCAAGTCCATCATCGACCTCATCGATGACGAGTGCCGCATGCTTCCACTGACCGCGCGTCATCGTCATCGCGTCGTCCACCAGGGCTGAGGCCGCCACCGAACTGAAGCTCTCTTGCCCGGGATGCGAGAGGTTGCGCATCGCCCCCACGATCCGCGCGATGCGACCGATGCCGTCGATGGCGTCCATGCAGGCATCGCGCAGGTCTGCGGCAAGGGTCTGCAGCTCCGCCGGAGTCGCCTCGTGACGGCCGTCGTTTTCGATCGTCGCGCTGAGCAACTCATGGATCCCGTCGGCGAGGAAACGCAAGTTGTCTTCCACGTATTGGGTTGGGGTGTTGATCTCGTGAACGATGCCCGCCGCCAGGGCTCCGATGGCCTCCAACTTCGCCCGCTCTTGCGACCTACGCCGAACTTCGCTGGACGTGGGATCGGACATCAGTCGGCGGCCTGAGCCGGCATCTCATAGATCCACACCTGTTGTTCGATCTGTTCGTGTTGCGCGAAGGACTGCAGCCGTTCGATGGCCCGCTCCGTCAGGACCTTGCCGCGCCCCATCAAGACAGTGCCGGAGGGCGTGGTCACAGGCATGCTGAGCACCATCTCCTCGCGCAGCTCCTTCACGGCCACGGGAATGCCCTCCTTGCCCTCGGGGGCGACTACGCCCTTCGCAGCCGACAGGTGCTGCGAGAGTGCCTCAAGCAGCTCGGGGTCGAACCACTCCTTGTTTGCGGCAAGCGCCTCGTACGCCTGTTGATCGCTGAGACTGCGTTGGCATTGGGCGTCGAAGGCGAGGGTCACCCGCAGCAGCCGTCCGACGAAGGGGATCTGCTCACCCAAGAGCGCATCTTCTGGTAGGCCACTACCATCGTAGTTCTTCATCTGGTACCGCACGCCCTCTGAGAGGACACCGAGGCGCGGCACGGCGTCGGCTATCTTGGCGCTCAGTTCGGAGAATCTCGCGCTGCGCTGCGCGTCGGCACCCGTGTCCGCGCCCGCCACGCCGACCAGCGCTAGGGGTGCGAGCACGGCGGTGGACCACCCGACGGGTTGTTGGAGCTGCGTGAGCAAGCCATCGAGCAAGGCCTCTATCACGGGCACCCGATCCAACATGCCGGGTGCGATGAGCTCCAGCAGCTCACAGCTGACTTCGGCCGCGCCGTCGCCCGGACAATCGAGCACCTCACGTTCCGCCCGGCGCACCTGGAATTTCTTCACGCCATCGACAACGGCTTCAGCGAAGGCGCGCGCGCCGCAGGGCTTGACCAGATAGCGGAACACACCGCCGCGATTGATCGCCTCACTAGCCGTACGCATGTCGATGTTGCCTGTGAGCATGATGCGCACCGTGTCTGGACTGATCCGCTCGACCTGCTCGAGCAGCTCGAGACCGTCCATGCCCGGCATGCGCATATCGCTGACGACGACCGCGTACGGACCGTTGGTGCGAATCATCTCGAGCGCCTGCGGTCCGGAGCTCGCCAGGTCGAGCGGCATGACCTTCCGCAGAGCCCGGGCATAACCCTGCCCCACCCGCGGTTCGTCGTCGACACACAGTACCTTCTCTTGGAGCATCCCAAGCCCTCTCAGCGTCGCGGGGAGCGACGCGCAGGGTGAGAGCATTTCACGCCCGCCCACTCAACGCTCCAGGGCCGTATCACAGAACCCCGTGTTCGAGCCTGGCAGCTGTGAGCTGAAGTGGATCCCCTGTGATCTGGTCCGCATCGACCTGTCCAGACAGACGCGGTTTTGTGCAGCTCATCACACGGCTCGGAACTCGCTCGCGCGCAACGCTTGGTGCTTAGCTTCGCAAGCGCTTCAAGACGTCAACCAAGGCGCTGATCTGCGCCGGCTGAGTGAACACTTGCGGGGTGATACGCACGCAGGCACCGCCGCCCAAACCCACCCTGATCACGGTAAACACACCCGCAGCCTCCAGCGCTTGCTGCAATGACCGCGCGTCCTGCTCTGTCGAGCGATCGCGAAGTCGAAGGGAGCCTATTCCGCTCCACGACGCTTCATCGAGACCACCGAGGGTTTCGACATGCTCCATTTCGCCTGCGGGCTCCGTCCACAGGCTGCGCAGGTAACGTAGGCGTGCCTCCTTGTAGGCGCCGCCAACCGCATGGTGAAAGTCCAAGGCTGCGGGGACGGTCATCACCGAGGCGAAGCTAGAGGTGCCCGTGTGTACCCTCGACGCCACGCTTGCAGACCGGTGAGCCTCGTCCGGGCAGGGCGCGACCCGGTCCAGGGTCCCCGTCCGCATGTAATGGTCGGCTGCGTAGTCGCGACGCGCGTACCATGCACCGTCAATTTCGACCCGCCTCAGGTTGGCGATTTCGCTCGCGCACGGGGCGCGCCATACGCCCCCAGTAGCCGTGTTCGAGGTTCGCAATTCCTTCGGTGCGGTCGTAGGCTTGGGCTACCTTCGCCCAATGCGCCTCGTCTTGGGCAACCCGCTGCGGATCGGCGCTACCAGCGCTCGTGGACCCATTCGTTTCGACCGGTGTCGCACCCGGGGAGAGATCGCCCATGGACACGGCGCAGCTCGGCTGCACGCCGACCCCGCCCAGCGCACCCAAGACCAAGCGACGCCGCTCACTTACCGCTGTACCTGCGCGTGCTGCTGTCACCTCCGACTCCCCCGTGACCTGAACCGAGCCATCACGTTGCCCCGCTGCAGGATAGGTGTGTAGCGACTGGCGAGCAGCCCGCTCCACGACGCATACTTTGCATTTGGCGTCGAGATCACCTCGATCAGGTGAGGGCCCGTGTTTCGCATACGTGACTATCGTGATGACGACCTAACCGCCTTGCATCGAATCAACAGACTGAGCACGCCAGGGGTGAGCGAGGAGACGCTCACCACCTTGGGGCGATGGTTTGACATCGCACAGAACAGCTTTGTCGCCGTCACCGATTCGGAGCAGCCCGTAGGGTTTGTGATCCTCATGCGCCCCGGTACCACCGCTTACCCGAGTGCCAACCTGCGCTGGTTCGAAGCCAACAGCGAGCACCTGGTGTACGTAGACCGCATTGCCGTGGACGCCACGACGCGTGGATCGGGCCTTGGCGAGCAACTCTACCGCGCCGCCTTCGAGGCAAGCGCGGCGCACTATCGCTTCATCGGCTGCGAAGTCAACCGCAAGCCCCCCAACCCAGGGTCTCTGCGCTTTCACCAGCGCCTAGGCTTCGAAGAGGTGGGTACCCAGGTGCTAGAAGCGGGCACGAAAGAAGTGATCTACCTGCAACGCGCGCTGCCCTAAGGGGCGCGACCCTTAGGCGGCCTGCTCGAAACGATTCCTACCACGGTGCTTGGCCAGGTAAAGGGCCTCGTCCGCGCGCGCGATCATGTCGTCTACGCTTGCGTCAACGCCCGCAGTAAAGGTCGCTACACCGATGCTCACGGTCTCCCCATCGAGCGCCTTTGGCAGGGCACTCACTAGGCGCCGGGCGAGCGCGGCCGCGGCCGTCCGATCAGACCCAGGCGCCACCACGGCGAACTCCTCGCCACCGTAGCGGGCGACCGTGCAATCGGCCCGTACAAGGCCGGCAAGGGTCTGCGCCAGCTCACGCAGGAGGCTATCACCCGCCTGGTGCCCCCAGGCGTCGTTGTACTGCTTGAAGTGATCCACATCAATTAGCAACAGGGAGAGCGTCAGGCGCTCGAGGTGAGCGCGCTCGAAGAGCATCGAGAGTCGTTGATCGAACATGCGCCGGTTACCGATGCCCGTCAGCGGGTCCCGCTGCGCTTGCTGGGTCAGCAGCCGATTGGCCTCGCGCAGCTGTTCCGTTCGTCGACGCACGATGTCGTCGAGCAGGCGATTGCGCGCGGCGAGCGCGTGTAGCTTGCGCCGGCTATTCGCGTAGGCGGCGAGCACTAGGAGGACGGCGGCACCACCGGCGATCGCGATACGCACCAGATCGCTATCGTGAGGATGGGGCGTAAGGCTCAGGGACACCGGGGCAGCCTCATAGACATGGCCGCTGCCCGTGCGCGCCTGCACCTCGAGCGCATGCTCCCCAACGGCCAGATCGAGCGTGGCCTGCGGCTCGCGCTGCCACGGGCTCCAGTCTGACGCCTCGCCCTGCAAGCGGTAGCGGTAGCGCGCCGGCTCAGTTTGCGCCAGATCAGTCAACCCGAAGCGGGCCGTCACTCGCGCGCTGCGCCCCCGCAACGCGACGGGGCGGTTCACTGCCAGGGACTCGGAGGCAGTTTGCCCGGGATCACGGCGCTCAAGGCCAACCACGGAAAGGGGCTGCGCCAGGGTGCTCGGCTCCCCGTGAGGTCGGTGGTGGAACAGGCGGGCGCCGCCGAGCCAAAGGGCACCCTCGCGTCCGTGGGCGAAGGCTTCGACGGGCCCGGCCCGCAGCTCAGCCAAGTTCGTGACAGCCCAATTGTCGTTGTCGAGTCGGTAGAGCGCGCGATAACTCTGCGCGAAGAGCTTGCCCTGCGAGTCGACCTCAAACCAAGGCAGCTCCTCGCCGACTAGCAACCCGCGCAGGCCCTTGATGTCGTCCTCGATAAAGGCCTGCCCGTCCCACCGGTATAGACCCGCATCGGTCGCCACGACGATGCCCGTCGGCGTCTCGCTGACCTCCGCGTAGGGCGTATTTCCGTAGGCCAAGCCTAGCCCTTCGCCAAGCGCGTCGCTGAGCACGATGCTGGCCCCGTTATCCTCCACCAGGGTGGCCTGCATCAATCCGCGGTTGGTCCCTAGCCAGACGGTGTCGTCCTCGCCGGTGGGGACCATTGACCAAACAACCAGCCCGGGTCGGCGCAAGCTGGCGAGTTCGCGCCACTCACTGCCCTCGTAACGAAGTGCACCGAGCCCCATCTCGGCGCCGACCCACACCAGCCGATCATCCCTTCGATCGGTGATCATCAGACGCGGGAGAACTCCCTCCAGTCCCACCAGCCTCAAGCGCCCACCCACCAGGTGCTGTACGCCCGCGCGGTCAGCCACTAGGCGGCCGTATGGTGTGTCGTGGACCTGCCAGGTGTCCTGTGTCTCCCAAGGCAGGCGTTTGAAGGGCACCACCGGCAGCCCGTCATCGGCGAGCTCCGCGGCAAACACACCCGCGTCGGTAGAGAGGATCAGCTCATCATCGGCACTGAGTATGTGCATCACCGAGCCGGTGAATCCGGCCTTTGATCCGTACTCGATCCACTGCGCAGGCCAGGGCAAGCGCAACAGGCCGCCGTCGTCGATCAGCAACAGTGCGCCGTCGGCGCCGCGCTCGATGGAAGAAATGTAGTTATCGGTCACCGGCACGTGCGCAAAGCGCTTGGTGCGCAGGTCGAGCACACGCAAAACCCCGTCGGTGCCGCCAAAGGCGACCTTGTCCCGTTCGAGGACGTGCAAAGCACTGAGCGGGGCGAGGTCGTCGTAGGAGAGCCCATCGATACTGTTCACGACGCCGTTGTCCCAAAGTCGCAGCTGCGGGGACCAGTCGTAGATCAACACCCGCCCGTCGGGCAGCTCGTGGATGAACGCTACGTCGTCGTCAGCGAAGGCCTCGCCCGTGGGCACCGACGCAAACTCGCCCTTGAGCAAGCGCAATATGCCGCGTTCGAACCAATGCACCCACAGGGCTCCTCGCACCGCGGCAATCGCGCCGAAGCGACCGGGGTTGAACCACAGGCCCAACGGACGGCCATCGCTGGCGAGGGCGAACAGGTGTTGCTCCGCCGCGAACCACAGCTGCCCGTCCAACTCGACGATTTGCAGGATGTCACCGAAGGTCGCGCCCGCAAGCTCACCCTCGAAGGCAGGGGTGAGGTCGACATAACGCTCAGCGCCGTCCGCGCGACGCTCTAGGTAGCCGAAACACTCGGCACCACCGACCCAGATCCTGCCTTGCGCATCGCGATGAAGGGCACGCACCGGGCCGCGTGACACGACCTCGATCAGCGCCCAGCGATTGCCGTCGAAGCGAAGCACGCCGTTCTCATGCCCCACGTACACCATGCCGTCGGGGCCCTGAGCGACCGAAAAGTACTGCGGATACAAGTCTAGGTCCGGGCGGAAGCGCTGAACGCGTACGTCTTGCGCCCCAACGCTAGGAAACTGTGACAGGCAGACGACCAAAAGCAGCACGAGCCGCTGGCACGTCCCTAGCGCACCGGCAGGCCACCCTGCGGGCTTGCGCTGACCGGTGAGTGCACGAGCACTCACTCCCATGGTTTTCCTTGGCCTCTTGGCGACACTGGCGACTCCGTCCGCCCGTCGGTTGAGCAACACGGAGCATACCTCACGGGCCGACGTCGTTGGCGGTCAGTTCCCAGCTGCGATACGCGTCGGTTGCTCGCTCAGGGCCTAGGAAAGGTGCTGATAGACTCCTGTGGAAACTTACCATCGGTGACATTCGCCCGTGCCCGCCCAGACGCTTCCCCAGCTCCTCCTCCTTACGGCCTTTGTCACTGCCACCGTCAGCGTGGGCGCCGAACTCACACCGCCACCCTTGCCGATGCCTACCTCCAACAACGCCGTGGTCACGGTGACAGACAACGCGGGTCGCGCCTACTTGGTGAGCTTCGCCGGACTCGGCTCAGGCAAGACCTACCGTGACACCCATGCGCGCACCTTCGTGTTGGCAACGGACGCGGCAAGCTGGCGCGAGGCCCCGCCCCTGCCTGGTGGCGTCGGCCGCCTCGCTGCGACCGCCGTGGCGCTCGGATCACGAGCCTACGTGTTTGGCGGCTACGCGGTGGGCAGCGACGGCAGCGAGCGGTCCACCCCGTGGGTCCACGCGTTCGATCCTCTGACCGCAACTTTCGAGAGTGCACAGGCAATGCCCGTGCCCGTGGATGACGCCGTGGCAGTGGCGTATCAAGATCGCTTCGCCTATCTCATCAGCGGCTGGCACGACGACGGCAACGTCAATCTCGTGCAACGCTACGACCGCAACACCGACAGCTGGCAGCAGGCCACGCCCGTGCCGGGCCGAGCTGTGTTCGGTCACGCCGGAGGCATCGTGGGCAACACCATCGTCTACTGTGACGGCGTCGCTGTCCGAGTGCACCACGCGCGCCGCCGCGACTTCGTCGCGAACAGTGCCTGCTACACCGGCAAGATCGACCCAGACAACCCACGGCGCATCGACTGGCGGCGTATCGATGACCATCCAGGCCGGCCGCGCTACCGCATGGCCGCCGTCGGCGCCCGCGCCCTCGGCGCCGTGGTGTTTGTCGGCGGAAGCAACAATCCATACAACTACGATGGCATCGGCTACGACGGTGAACCCGCCGAGCCGTCCGCAGATCACTTCTACTACGATCTGCGCACGAACCGGTGGCAAATGCTGGCGAGCGACGCGCCTGCGACAATGGACCACCGCGCCCTCGCACCATGGGCGGGCACCTGGGTGACCGTCGGCGGTATGCTGGCCGATCAGCGCGTCACCGATCAGGTCGTCGTTCACACCCTACTCCCTCCGCCTGCCCATCCACCTAATCGATAGGAGAGGTTTCTATGCCGCGCTTCTACCCCATCGGCACCCCGGGCACGCCCTGGGGTGATGTCGAACGCCGTGCCTGGTTCGAGGCGCAATCGCCGACGCGCAGCTATCAAGAGCAGGTGCTTAGGCGCTTGCAAGATGAGCTGCCCGAGGCCTTTACGATCACGCAGTACGGTGCCCTTCCCGTGGACGCCCAACGCTACCCGCTGTTCGCCCTTAGCGCTGATCGAGCCGGTACCTCCGCCCCCTGGATTCTGGTCACCGGTGGCGTACATGGATATGAGACAAGCGGCGTACAAGGGGCCCTGGACTTCGTGCGTGGCCACGCCCAAGCCTACCTCGATCGCGTGAACCTCCTCGTACTGCCCTGCGTCAGCCCTTGGGGCTACGAGATGATCACCCGATGGAACCCGAACGCCGTCGACCCAAACCGCTCCTTCATCGCCAATGCACCGGCCGAGGAAGCCGCCGCCGCGATGGCTCTGCTCGGCTCGCGCAAGCTCCGCTTCCTCATGCACATCGACCTGCACGAGACAACGGATAGTGACGAAGAGGAGTTCCGCCCGGCACTTGCCGCACGGGATGGTAAGGCATTCGAAGCGGATTCGATCCCGGACGGTTTCTACACGGTTGGCGATCAAGACCGTAAGGTGCTTGCCTTCCAGCAAGCCATCATCGATGCGGTCACCGAGGTCACTCACATCGCGGACGTGGATGCCAACGGCAAGCTCATCGGCGTGCAAGCCGACGCGCCGGGGATCATCCACATTCCGAGTCGACGACTCGGCCTGTGCGCAGGGGTTACCGACGCGCCTTACACGAGCACGACCGAGGTCTACCCGGACAGCGACCGGGTCACCGATGCCCAGTGCAACGCTGCCCAAGTAGCTGCCACCTGCGGCGCCCTCGACTTCGCCCTAGGTCACCGCGAAGCCGCCTAAGGTGTCAGCCGCGCGCCCACGGCAGTCGGGATGCCCGTTGTGCCCATGGCGCTTCGCACTGCGGACGCCGCATTGCCATTGCCCGCCTGCGCGGCCGCAGTCGCTTGGGCGCTGGCGAGCTCGCCGTTGAAGGTGGTGATGAAATCGAGATCGTCCTGATCGGCCTCGATCGTCACGGCCTGCAGCTCCAGAGGGTCGAGGACGGGGAACGCCCCACAGGCCTCCGCCGCATCGCAGATGAAACCGTCGGCGTCCATGTCAGTTCCGCTGACGATCAGGTAGCGTCCTGGAGGCACGTTGGGAAACGCGTACGGCAAGCTCCCGCGCACCGTGCCCGGCTCAGCTTGGGCGATGACCGTGCCGCTATCGTCATCGATCAACAGCACGAACTGGTTGCCGGCGCTGCCCAGTTGGGCTTCGCCGTTCACCACCTGCATGATCACCGCCACGGCCACCTCGCCGCCGTTAGTGGAGAAGCGTACTTCCCCCTGGTAGGTCCCAGGTGCCAAGCCCTCACGCGCGACGCGCAGTAGATACTCCCCTTCGCCGTTCCCATCGGCCTGCGCTACCTCCACCGTGAGCCAAGGCGCCGACGGGTCCACTACGGGGGGCTCCACCTGCAAGTCGCCCGTACCAACGTTGCTCAAGGCGATTCGCTGAGCCGCCACCGTGATTCCGAAGTTCAGCGCCGGCGGCGTTGCCACGGCGACCGGACGAGGCTCGGGGAGTTCTCCCCCGGCCACTTCGATCGCTGCCAATACGGCGTCCAGCGCGTTGACCAGCCCATGCCCGTAGAGGTCATCCCGTCCGCTCGCGCCCAAGTCATCGCTCAGCGATCCGTTCTGGATCAACTCGTCGATCAGGGCCGGCGTGAGCTGGGGAGCCACAGCCCTCATTAGGGCCACCACACCGGCCACGTGTGGCGATGCCATGGAGGTGCCTTGTAGGAACCCGTAGCCGAGGCGAATCTCACCGGTCGAGTCATCGCCAATCGTGCTCAGTACGCCATCGCCAAAGCCATCGCCGTTCACGTCCGTGCCGGTGCTCCCGCCCGGTGCCGCCAGATCGATGCTGGGGCCAAAATTCGAGTAGCTGGCGATGTTGCTATTGATGTCCACCGCAGAGACGGAGATCACCCCGTCGTAAGCCGCGGGATAGGACGGCGCGCTGGTGGAGCTATTTCCCGCCGCTGCCACCACCATTACACCGGCGGCGCGAATGTCGTCGATCAGATCCTGGGTGCTTTGGGAAAATCCCGCGCCCCCGAGGCTGAGGTTGATCACGTCGGCACGCTGTGCTGGCAAGCGACCGGAGTCGTTTGGTAACCCTGCGGCATAGCGCATCGCCTGAGCAATGTCGAAGCTGGACCCGCCCAAGCGACCTAGGGCCCGTAGGGGCATGATGCGCGTGTTCCAGCCACTCCCGGCGACGCCAGTGCCATTGTCCGTCAGGGCGCCAACGGTGCCCGCCACGTGAGTCCCGTGGAAGCTGCTGCCGCCGCCGCCGCCGAGATCGCCCGGATCGTCCGGATCGTCGTCGATGCCGTCGCCATCGCGTGCGTTGTTCGCACTGCTGATGAAGTCGAAGCCTGGCGTGAGCTTGCCCGCAAAATCCGGATGCGACGTCAGCACCCCCGTGTCGATCACCGCGACGATCACCGACGCGTCTCCCTGGGTGAGATCCCAAGCAGCCGGCAGGCCGATCGCGGGATAGTGCCACTGCAGCGAGGCGAATTCATCGACCGGCTGAAGCGTGGCGTAGCGCCAGTAGTTGGGCGATGCGGAGCGCACGTCATCGCGCTTCTGCAGCGCCTTCACGGCGAGCAAGGTCCTCAACTTCTTCGCTGTCGTCTGGTCCTTTGCGAAGGACAGATAGTGCCTTGCAGCCGAGCTATCGCTCGCACGTCGCATAGCGCGCGTATCGAGCAGGCGACGGCGCCTTTGGCCTCCGCCGAGCAGCTCCAGCCCCTCGCGCTTGCTCAGGGCCTCCATTCCACCCTTCGCGGTGATCGTGTCTTCACGCACGCGGGCAACCGCTTGATCGACGACGAAGTCATCGCTTAGGCGCAGGGCCGTGCCGTCATCGACCACCTCTGCCACGCTCTGGCCGACGCTCAGTAGGTAGCTGGACGCGCCGGAGAATGCCATCACCGCCACCAGGTACTCGCCGTCTGCGGGTATCACAATCTGCTCGAAGGCGCCAACCGATAGGGACACATCGAGCACGTTGCCCTCGAGGTCGAGGAGCAACAAGTCGAGGTCGTTGATGGCCGGGCGCTCGGACTCGATGAACAGCGACACCCGTTGATCGGCCACGGCATTCAGGCGGTAGAAGTCGTCCACGTCACCGATCGACCGAAGTTGGCCGATCTGCGTACCGGTACCGGGTTGGTTGGCGAAGCCTCCGACCAGCACGGGGTTCGCCAACGGTTGGGCGGTGGCGATGTCGTCGTTTCTTAGCAATGGGGTGCCGGGATCGTTGACGTCTCCATCGCTGTCAACCCCCGGTGCGGCGAAGACGCTGCCAGCGATATCGAAGTTGGCGAGGAAGTTGATTTCAAGCTGATCCGCATCGCTCGCGCCGTCGTCATCCTCGACTGAGAGTTCGAAGGTCGCGCTGGCGTCGGCGTTGAGGGTAGGCACCTGGAACTGTAGGCGCGCCGTGTCCGCGTTCTGAAGTTCCACCGGGGGACCGTCGATCTGGCGCCAGCCGACGCTGCCAATGACTCCATCAGCATCGCTCACGGTGCCAAGCACGCTGACCTGCTCGCCTTCGCGGGCGCTGAACGTCGCACCAGCATCGGCGACGGGCGCTTGATTCGGTGCCGGGGCGATCGTCTCGGCCGGGCCCGAGCTTTGCGGCGTACCGCCCCCGCCACCACAGGCGCTGAGCACGGCACATGCCAAGCCCAGGCCAATAGTCTTGTGAGCACCGATGGTCACTGACATCCGATCACCCGCTGTGCTGGCATTGAAATCGCTCGCTCCGTACCGTTAGGAACCCCTCGACGCCTGAGGGTTCATTCCGCTGTTCGACATCGAGTTGCGGCGAGTTGCCGAAATCTGCGATGCCTCCTATCCTGCGGCTCCCTACCGCGCTCGAGGCTCTTGTCCTATGTCCGCCCGACTCCCTCAGTCACGCATCGCCCTCGTCGGGCGGGCGCTGCTGCTGATCACGATGGTCGTTGGTGTGGGGCAGCTCCTGCAACTGCCGGCAACGCAAGACATCCGCTTCGACCGCTACGGCGACGGCAGCCCCGTCACCATCGCAGTGCACGGCAGCCCGGGAACGCGCGGCGATTTTTCCCTCCTAGCACCGCTCATCGACGGCACCGTATACGCGCTCGATATGCCCGGTTTCGGCGGGTCACGAATGGGCGCGCGGGACTATGGCGTGGATGCTGCGGCCGAGGTAGTGCTTGCGTTCATGAATCGCCAGAGCATCGATCGCGCCCGCGTGCTCGGCTACTCGTGGGGCGGGGCGGTGGCCGTCGAAGCGGCAATCGCTGCGCCCGAGCGGATTTCGCAGATCGTGCTCCTCGACAGCATGGGCATCCCCGAGGCGGAGCCGATCCCGGTGTATCCCCTTGAGCGCCTGCGTTACTGGATCAGCGCGCCGTTCCTGCTGGCCTATCCCGGCAGCCTGGTGCTGGACCTTCGAACCCGACATGGCTTTCTGCGCAGCTACCTGGACACGGATCTAAACGAGGTCGCCTACCACTTGCGCTCACTGCAAACACCCACACTCATCGTGCACGGTCGGCACGACACGGTGGTGGAACCCTGGGCAGCCGAACGCATGCACGAGCTCGTACCGCATAGCGAGCTGCGTTGGTTCGACGGAGGACACGGCACCATCTTCTACGACGGTAGGGTAATCGCCGAGGCGCTCCAATGACGCGTCCGCGCGTCCGTATGTTGGGCTTCCAACTCTGGGTGATCGCCTGGGCTAGCGCGCTGCTGCTCGTGTTTACGCAAGGCTATTTCATGTCTCGCCAATGGTGGCTGCTGCCGGCGGGCATCGCGCTGTGCGCCGCCTGCCTGTGGGGAGGACGGCGTTGGGGCACCGCCATCGCCCGTCAGCGCTTCACCGCGAGCAACGTGCTTCGCTTGGTGGCCGTGCTTCACCTCTTGCCTCTCGGCGCTCAGCTCACTGCGCTAGGGGACGCGCGATGGGACAACCTGCTACTCGCGCTAGTCGGGTGGGCACTCCTAGAGGCGGCAGGGTGGCCACAAAGACCCCACATACCTGCTGGCGTCGATCCTCCTAGGTAGGGGAAACTAACGACGCACACAGAGTCGCGTGACCCCTACACGCCGGCAATTCTCTTGCCTCTAGCGTGAGTTTTGCCGTGCAACACGAACGGTGAAGCTCGCCCCTTGGAGCGGGGGCGATAGACTTCATGCCCGGATGCGGCGTGCCGAGGCACTGATAGGCCACGGCTCTCTTAGCCATAGTAATTGAGCCTTATCCGGCGCTAACAATCGGTGGCAGACTATCAAATCGAGTCAACTGGTGCTGCCATTCAGCGGGCATCACGTGCGGCCCACTCGTTGATAATTCATCCGTCTGATAATCGTTGCGGAGACTCAGATACCCATGATCAAGCATGCGAAAACCTTAGCTGCCGCTATCGCGGTGGCCATGGTGCCGGCCGGCGTGAGCCTCGCCGCCGGTGAAGCAAAGACCAACAAGTTCTGGTGGCCAGAGCAGCTGAACCTTCAGCCGTTGCGCCAGAACGCCACGCAGTCCAACCCGATGGGCACGGACTTCGACTACGCCGAGGCCTTCGCCTCGGTAGACCTGGACGCCGTGAAGGCCGAACTCACCACCCTAATGACCGACTCCCAGGACTGGTGGCCCGCCGACTACGGTCACTACGGCCCCTTCTTCATTCGCATGGCCTGGCACAGCGCAGGCACCTATCGCACCCTCGACGGCCGCGGTGGCGCGGCAGGCGGACAGCAGCGCTTCGAACCGCTAAACAGCTGGCCTGACAATGGAAACCTTGATAAGGCCCGTCGCCTGCTGTGGCCGATCAAGCAGAAGTACGGCAACAAGATCTCCTGGGCGGATCTGATGGTGCTCGCGGGCAACGTCGCCCTCGAGGACATGGGCTTCAAGACCTTCGGTTTCGCCGGTGGTCGTGAGGACGATTGGGAAGCTGAGCTCGTGTACTGGGGGCCTGAGAAGAAGTTCCTCGCCGATGAGCGCTATCACGGCGACCGCAAGCTAGCGAAACCGCTCGCTGCGGTGCAAATGGGTCTAATCTACGTCAATCCCGAAGGCCCCAACGGCAACCCCGATCCCCTAGCGGCCGCCCGCGATATTCGTGAGACCTTCGGCCGCATGGCCATGAACGATGTGGAGACCGCAGCCCTAATCGCCGGCGGCCACACCTTCGGCAAGGCCCACGGTGCCCACAAACCTGACGAGTGCACGGGCGTCGAGCCCGCCGGCAACAAGGTTGAGGCCCAGGGCTTCGGTTGGACCAACAGCTGCGGCAAGGGCAACGCCGAAGACACGGTCACCAGCGGACTCGAGGGCGCCTGGTCAGCGAACCCCATCGCCTGGACCACCCAGTACCTCGACAACCTCTACGCCTTCGAGTGGGTAAAGAGCAAGAGCCCGGCCGGCGCCACCCAGTGGGTGCCCTCGGAAGCTGCTGCGGGTAGCCTCGTGCCGGACGCGCACGTGGACGGTAAGCGCCACGCGCCGATCATGTTCACCACCGATCTCGCCCTGCGCGAAGATCCCGCGTACCGCAAGATCACCGAGAACTTCCGTAAGAACCCAGAGGAGTTCGCGGATGCCTTCGCTCGCGCATGGTTCAAGCTGACCCACCGCGACATGGGCCCCCGCGCTCGCTACATCGGGAGCATGGTGCCGGGCGAGGAGCTGATCTGGCAGGACCCGATCCCGGCCGTCACTCACGAGCTGATCGACGACTCGGACGTGGTGGATCTGAAGCGCGTCATCCTCAACACCAACCTCACCACCCAGCAACTGGTGCGCACGGCGTGGGCCTCCGCCTCAAGCTTCCGCGCCTCCGATATGCGCGGCGGCGCTAACGGTGCGCGCATTCGCCTCGCGCCCCAGAGAGACTGGGACGTCAACGATCCGAAGGAACTCGGCCGCGTGCTGAAGACCCTCGGCAAGGTGCGTCGCGACTTCAACCGCAAGCAGTCGGGCTCCAAGCAGGTCTCGATGGCTGACATCATCGTCCTCGGCGGTGCCGCGGGCATCGAGCAGGCCGCCAAGGCCGCAGGCTACACGGTGACCGTGCCGTTCACGCCCGGCCGCGGCGACGCCACCCAGGACCAGACCGACGTGCGTTCCTTCGCTGTCCTCGAGCCTCGCGCGGATGCCTTCCGCAACTACTTCGCCGAGGGCGCCATCCGCTCCCCGGCGGACATGATGGTGGACAAGGCAGACCTACTCGATCTCGACGTCGCTGAGATGACCGTGCTGATCGGTGGCTTGCGATCGATCGGAGCTAACGCAGGTGGCAGCAGCCACGGTGTGCTCACGGCCACGCCCGGCACGCTAAACAACCACTTCTTCGTAAACCTGCTCGACATGAGCACGGCGTGGGGCCCGTCGGCATCGACCCCCTACGTATACGAAGGCCGTGATCGTACGAGCGGCGAGCTGAAGTGGACGGCCACGGAAGCGGACCTGGTGTTCGGCTCGAACGCTGAGCTGCGCGCGGTGGCCGAATTCTACGCCTTCAACGATTCGCGCGAGCGCTTCGTCGACGACTTTGTCGCCGCTTGGACCAAGGTAATGTCCGCCGATCGCTTCGACACGCCCGCCTCCGGCTCGGCCATGGCCTTCAGCGCGTCGAAGTAGCTAGCAGCCGGCGCCGGCCACCAACGGCGCCACGATGACGGTCAGGGCCCGTGGTGCGTTGTCACCACGGGCCCTTCTCATGTTGCGAGCGCAAGCGCACGACGGAGCGTCTGGGGCCCGCCGCTCGACGAACGCCCGCTCGATCACGTCGTCGCCCGGTCGGCCCCACTGCGAGGAACACGCGTAGCCCAGATCATCCAAGCCCTGACGGGTGTCCGTAAGCATCGCCACGCTGAGGCCGGTCCAACACCTCTGCGAGAGATCCGCTGGTCAACCTGCTCGGGATGCGCCCGCGCAGGGGTGAAGTCCTCGCAGTTGACCGTCGGCACCCAACACAGCTGCGCCCTCGCCTCCTCTCCTAGGTACTCGCCCTCGCCCAAGCCCTCCGTCAGATCCGCCCGATACGCTAAGTCATTCACACGCCACACACTGTGCACCAGCACACATCCATGCCCAGACTCTCTAGCGTCCGCCCCATGATGGATCTTCGACTCTCCAAGATCGGTCGACGCAGAGCATCACGGCACATGAACCCTCAATCAAACGCGGTACCCGCAGGCACCGCAATACCGCTCGAATTCGCAATCCCCCTAGGGGTTAGCCGCAGGGATGGCTACGGCTAACGGCGATTCCGCCTGCGGTGCAGAGAAACGTAAGGTGCTCCTCGCCGCCTTAGCGAACACGGTAATTAGGAGGAGTGGAAAATGAGCATCGCGAACGGATGGAGCGCCGCAGGCCTCGCAGCCCTGGCACTGACCCTCGCCGCACCGGCGACGAACGCAGATGCGGGCGACTGGCACGTACGCACAGGGGCCAAAGTCGTAGACCCAAAGTCGGACAACTCCGACATCGTCAGCGTGGACTCGGGCACCCAGTTCACTTTCGACGTTTCCTACTTCGTCACTGACAGGCTAGCCGTCGAACTGCTGGCGGCGGCGCCCTTTGGCCACGACATCAATCTGGCCGATACGGGAGATCAGGTAGGCGATACGCAACACCTTCCCCCCACGCTATCGCTGCAGTATCACTTCAACCCGCAAGGCCGCGTGCAGCCGTACGTGGGGGCAGGCATCAACCTGACCCTGTTCTTCGGTGAAGACACGGAGGGCGCACTCGACGGCACCGATCTCTCTCTGGGCACGTCCTTTGGTTTCGCGGCACAAGCGGGTATCGACGTTCAGGTGTTAGACCAGTGGTTTGTCGGCGCTGACTTGCGCTGGATCGACATCGACACCGATGCCACCCTCGACGGCACCGCCCTAGGCACGGTGGAGATCGATCCGCTCACCTACGGCTTCCACATCGGCCGTCGCTTCGGACGCGCCAGCCGCTAGCACGAGCACCCCGCCATCAGGCCGTCGGGGCGACGGGTCTTCTAGGACTCGCCGTCACGCCGGTCTGATGACGCGGGAATCCGCTCGCATCGATCGTGGCGTGATAGCCGTGCCAGGCTGCGTGGCCAATGACGGGCATGGTCACTGCGAGCCCCACGAACGCCGTGAGCACGCCCAGCAGCAGCGCCGCCACGATACAGCCGAGCCAAAGCACCATCACCTTTTTGTTGCGCAGCACGGCGTTTACGGACGTGATTACCGCAGTGATCATGTCCACGCGCCGATCCACCACCATCGGCAGGGAAAAGGCGCTGGCTGAAAACGCGACGGCCGTGAAGACCGCGCCCACCGCGGTGCCGATCGAGTAGTAGGTGATCAAATCTGACAGCGGCGGATCACTCTGCTCGGGGAGAAAGATACTCATGACGGCTCCCACCCTCGCCCACACCAGGAACACCACGATCAGCACGAGGGCAAAAACGAGGCCGTTATCTAGGTGACGCCGAAAGGACGTGTGCAGTGCGGTTCTCAACGAGGCCGGCTGGCCACGCTCCAACTGGGCACTCAAGGCGTATAGCCCGATGCAGAGCAGGGGCATGAGAAAGACGAAGCCCCCGAGCATCGAAAGCAGGAACAGTGCACTGCCATAGCGCCAGGACAGGGCGCTAACCAACACGCTGGCCAAGGCCATGAACACGCCGTAGGCAAGGCTTTGAGGCCAAGCGCGCTTGTAGTCGTTCCATCCCTGACTTAGCCACCCCAGCGGCGCGGAGCACGGCAACTGATGGCTCGGTGCCACAAAGGGGTAGGTGTTTTCCGCAGCGTCGTCCGCTCGCTCTGCCTGTTCAGGTTCGCCTTCGCCGCCCATGGCTCCTCCCTGCGCGCCCCAGCGTATCTATTCGAGCAATGCGGCAAGCCTCTCACGAGCACGGAGCGCCGGCCAGCGGGCGGCGGTCCGGCAGCCCTTAGGGCTCACCGGTGCGCCACGGCACGAGCGCTCCCGGCTCGACTCGAAATGCGAAGCACCTTCGGTAACTAGCTATAGATCGCCATGCTCACCCTCTGATCCACTTGGTTGCAATCCATGGCATTGCACTGATTGCAAGACACCACTACGCGGCCAACGGGGGATGATGACAATGGTCACCAGCAAGAGCGAGCTCGACGATACGCACCAGTCACAGACCTACCGACTGAATGCGCGCAGCTACGAGGCGATGTACCGGCGCTCCATCGAGACCCCGGAGACCTTCTGGGGAGAACAGGGCAAGCGGCTGGACTGGATGCAGCCCTACACGCGGGTGAAGAACACTTCCTTCGGTCCCGCCAACGTGTCGATACGCTGGTTTGAGGATGGCAAGCTCAACGCGGCGGCGAACTGCCTCGATCGCCATCTAGAGGAGCGCGGAGACCAGGTCGCGATCATTTGGGAAGGTGATGATCCCAGCGAACACGAGC
>JBCCWS010000048.1 GCA_039193195.1 Pseudomonadota bacterium | reverse complement strand
TTTCCGTCGGTGACCGCGACGGCGCAGTAGTCCGGATCCGAGTGTTTGCGATCAAACAACGAGGCGTAATCCGGCCGAACGCCCCATTCTCGCTCAGTCCGATCGCGCAAGGTCTCACCCAAAGCGTACGCACCACCCAGCGACTTGAAACTCTTAAGCGGCTCGCGCAGACCCTCGTCCTTTATAAACAGCTCGCCAACACCCACTTCGATCGCAAGGTTTGGCAAGCGATGTAGGGGTGTTCGCGGCGCAAGACCCCAGCCGCGAAGTTCCTTCCGCGCAAGCGCCGCTCGCGCCAGGTCAACGGGGATGTCTTCAAGACACTCGTACGGAAAGGTCGGGTCGAATGACGGATTTAGCTGAAGGCGCATCGTCGCGGAGTTGCTGGAGCCAGCATCTGTGCAGCGCGAGAGACTGAGTGACCTGACACGGACCCACGCGCTTTACGCAGCAAACGCGTCAGGCGTTCAAACAGGAAGCGAGAGCCCAACTTTAACTCTCCGCATCACCACAGTCGTATGGAATCGCCGCATGTTGGCGTTTGCAAAGAAGTTCTCCTGCGTAAATCGCTCGTACTCCTCCATGGACTTCGCCGTGACCAGCAGCACGTAGTCATGATCACCCGTGACGTAGTAGCACTGTTGCACCTCGGGCAGCTTCTGCATCTGCTTCTCGAACTCTGCGATCAGCTCCACCCGCTCCCGTTCAAGCGTCACCTGAACCAGCAGGAGTAGCTCGCGGTCAACCGCCTTGGGGCAGAGCAATGACACATCTGCCTCGACGACGCCGCTTTCTCTGAGCCTCTTGAGCCGCCTCTGCACGGACGCCGGCGACGTACCCAACTCCTGTGCCAAGTCCTCGGATGTACGCCGGTTGTTGACTTGGATTTGCGTAAGCAGCTTTCGATCAATCTTATCCATCATCGACACCAAATTGCTTCGAATTTGGACCTCATTATGATGGATTCACTCGTCTAAGCTCATCCAAGAGATTTTATCCATCAGGCATGTCGGGGCTTGTCGCTGCGGGTCCAACAGCAAGTCAGGATTAGCGTGCTTTGGCTACCAGGCGATCGGATCCAGAACACTCAGTCACCTGTGCACGGACCGAACGCATACACGCCATCATGCGCATCGCCGTCTATGTCGATGAAGGCGCTGTAACTCGGATACCCTGGGAAGTTGATACACACACGTCTCTCGTCGCGCTTCAGGTGCACGGGCCAAAGGGACCTTGCACGGGGGCGCAGCCGATCATGGTGCTTGAGTTCGAGGACGGAGGACCATCGCTCGCCTAGCGCGCTACCCGTCTGCGCACGCAGGATCAACCCGGCCGCAATGGCCTGCCCATCGATCGCATCGTAGTCCCAAAAACCCACGATCTCCGTGGCCCTTTGTACAGGGGCGGTGACAGCGGTCTCGGGCGTCGCAGAACGATTCTCCCGGGTGAGCGCGGGTGGCGTCTCGCCGCTACCGGGCGGATAGGCGTACAAGCGCAATAGGTCGTAGTTCACCTGACGTGCATCTTCGTTTCTCACGCGCACGGTCAACGCCCCCACCAGCGGTGTGTTCGGTGCCTCGTAGATGAGGTCGAAGGGGGCAAACTCGCCCTTCTGTGGCGTTGCGAAGCGTCTGCTCGCGACCACCTCCTCCCCGGAAAGCAACTCCAGGTGGAAATGGCCGGACTCGAAGCCAGGCTCCAACCGATTTCCGGCCCACACTTGCAAAGTGTAAGTCCAGCCCGGTGCTGGCGGATGGGAAAGGGTCTGCGCCATCCACGAGCCCGCCTTGGACAGGTACGCGACCTGCCGCCCCCCGGGCGCCAGCCCCCCTGGGTACATCGTCGCGGGCGGAGTCACCACGCCATGGCGTTGACCCTGCCACTGCTCCATCGCGAACTGATACTGAGCAACGCGTGGCGCTTCGAAGCTCGAATTCGCCAGCGGTTGCAAGCCGGGTGTCGGGACGGCGGCGCGCTCAGGCACTCTCCCGGCGGTGACCGGGGGTGCCTGACGGGCCGCAGGCGATGGGGGCGGGGAGGCTGCTTGCTTTGGTATCCTGCCCACCACCCTGATCGGCTTTCCACTCGCGTCGCAGAGTCCGAGCGCCCTGGGCATCGCCGGCCGTCTGCCGAGACTGTTGAGATAATCCACGTTCAACCCGTACCGAGACAAGGGGCTGGCGCTGTACTGCATTAGCAAGCGCATACGATAGGTGTACAGGCGATCGTTCTGTGCCTGAACGTGATTGAGGATCATGATCCCATCGTACTGCGGGTCCACCGTGAGGGTGATCTCGCCGGCGAACAAGCGCAGCACGATACCCTTCTCCTCATAGGCCCATCGATGCTGATCATCGAAGACGTTGTCGATGCCGATCACTCCGTCGGCACGCAGGAAGATGGCCGCTCCCAGCGATCCGGTGTTGCGGTAGCGCGTCGCCAGCGCTGCATCCCAGTTCTTGCCGATCACCTGTTGGCGCGCCGCGTAGCGCGGCCGGCGCTCAAGCGACCACAAGGTGTCGGCGAAGCTGCGGCCTCGAATCCGCTCGTAGTCGAGTTGCGCCGTCGAGCAATCGCGCACCTGCATGTAATCGAGGGGCGGCCAGGCCGCGGCCGGCACGAGGCCGCGCCGCGTAGGACGGAGGAACAGATTTTGCTCAGCCGGGGTGGGTTCCGGCACAGCCACTTCGCCCCAGAAAAGGTGGTTGGATCGTTCGATCACACCCGGCCACTGCAACAGTTGATCGCGCGTGGTCTCGCAGCGCTGAACCAAACTGTTGTCTTGCAGGTCAGCGCTGAACTTGCGCAGCACAGCGCAACGCTCGCCCCAGCGATTGTAGGTGTCGTTGAGGATCGCTCGCGTCTGCGAGCCAACGTTGGGCCCGCGCCGTTCGTAGCGCTTGAATCGCGGCGACGGACGGGCCTCGAACAGGTAGAAGCCCCCGTCGAAGATCAGCAGCGGTTCTCGCAGCGCGATCGATTCCGTCAGCTGCTCGAGATTGCTCACCGAATCAGTCGATTCATGGTAGTTCACGGCTACCGCTGACCTGGCACGTATCAGGGCGAAGTTCAGCGCAGCGATCTCCTCCCGCAACGCGTCCTCGAACACGGCGTGCATCACCTTGGTGGTGGCTAGATCTCGTTTGTTCCGGCGCTCTCGCGCGCGCGTCTCCTTGAATCGATCCCGTAGTGTCGTCTTGGCCTTGCCAGTGGCCGTGCGCTGCTCCTCGGTCAGTGATTGCACAGACTCTTGGAGCTCGACCGCTTCGCGCTCCAATCTGTCCCAGTACGCGCGAATCTCGGCGATCGATTGCGCGCTCACGGTCATCTGGCCTTCTACCTCCAGCTGCCACTCCAACACGTTGTACTTCGGCGGGCGCTTGTCCCGAGTGGTCGAGCCGTGCGTCTTGAGGAACACGGGGCCGCCGGGGGGCTTCGCGTTCACCAGGTAGCGCGTGTTGACGATGGTCACCGGCCGGTAAGCACCCACGAGATTGGCCTTAAGCCGCGCCACTTCAGCGTCGCTCACGGGCGGTGCCGTATCGGTCACCAGCTGCTCGAAGGTGGCGCTATGCGCCCTCGGAACGCCCGCGCTCAACACCGCCAGGAACATCCAGCAGCATGCCGTGAGCCCGGGATGCTGCGCCCAGATCGTTCGGAGCAATCTACTCACGCGAAGTCTCCTTCTAACCCGTATCCGTCGAGGTCACGGTGTCCCTTGCGCCAGGTGAGTATCCAGTGACTATTGGCGATTATCTAGGTGATGAAGTAGGTCATTCACACGGGCCGAGCCGGTACACCCCGTCAGCGTCGTCCCCCGGTGCGTCGATGAAGGCCGCGTAGGTGGGATAGCCGGGGTAGTTGATGCAGACCCGGCGAGCGTCGCGGTGCAGCTCGACGGGCCAAAGCCGGCGGGCGCGCGGGCGGAGTTCGCCGTGGTCGGCGAGCTCCAGGCGGCGCTGCCATTGCGTGCCAAACGCGGCGCCTGGCGCTTCCAACACCCGCAAGCCGTGGCTGAGGTGCTGAGCGTCGATCTCGTCGTAGTCCCAGTAGCCGACAAGCTCGACGGGGAGTGGCGTTGTGGCGGGCGAGGTAGGGACTGTCTCGCGCCACCACCAGGTGGCTGTCCCCACTGCCGCAGCCACCGCGAGGGCGAGGAACACGCGAAGGGGACGATTGATCCCGCTCTCAGTCAACGCCCCGACGGCTACCAAATCAGCCGCAGGCGGCTTCCCGGTAACTGGCGCGACGATGCTCTCGGCAAACTGATCCTCCAAATGGCGCGCCGTCTGCTGGCTCACCGACGGCCAACGGCCGTCGAGAAGCGCTTGCACGAAAGTCTCAGGCCAGGCGCTCGTCTCGGCTAGCTGGGCTGGCGACAATTTGGCGCTTATCAGCGCTGAAGACAGGCGATCGGCATCGACAAGATAACGGTTGGTCGTGCCTAGCGGGCGGTTCCCTGTGCGACTCGCCACTCCTTCTACGCCATCGTATTGGTGTGCATCCTCTAGCAGTTCCCACCAAGGAAGCGGTGGTTGCCCGCAAGCCGCGGTGCTGGCACAGAACTTTTTGATCACCGCTTCCGTGTGGTGTCCCCAGCGGTCTGCGCGTCGGCCGCCCGCGATAGCTTGCGCTGTAAGCAACAGGCGCTTCTCCCCTGCCTCAAGCGCCGAAGGGCGGATGCGAAAGATCTCCTTCGCCTGCAACACCAGGTCCGGGCGCACCGCAAAGTAGGCACTATCCAAAGATACGATCCGGGTTGTGGTGGTCACGCTCGCCCGCCCAACACCTCGTAGACCGCCTAATCGTAGTCGGCTGCGGTGCTACTCAGGCACAGGGCTGGGTCCCTCGCGGGGTGGGGCCACCATGTGGATGAGGGCTCATCGTTCGCCCCGCCCTCGCCTGCGGTCAAGACCTCAAACGATAGTCTTGCAGTGATTTACAGGGTCCACAATGGGAGCCTGCAAGAGGCACCCGCGTTCCGGCGTCATCGCGGGTGCCGCATGGATTGAGATTAGACGACAACGGATCTCGGAACTGCTATGGGGATGCCACGGTAGCATCCCAGCGGTCCTGCGCTTCTTGTCAGGCGCTGGCGAGTGCCTTGACGCCTTGCGGCGCAATGCACGAGCGCAGCGACAGATTCAGTGGGCGTCGGATCAAGACGCCCTCGGGGACGTTGCTCCACGCCTTGGTTGTCATCCGCCCCTCGAGGCTCAGCCGGCACTCGCAGCGAGCGGCGCCGCACTCTCAGTTTGAATTGCTCGACGACCCAGATCGCGCAGCAACAGGCGCGCGGATTCCACATTGAGCAGATAAGGGTTGAATTGCACCGTCGTCGAGTACTTCAGATACGTCGCGAGATTACCCTCTGTCGGCGAGGCGTAGTTCATCGACCACTGCGCCCACTCTCGGGCCTTGATTTCCTTGCTCTCGATCACCTGAAGATCATGATGGCGGCGGTCATTGATCAGCTTGGCTAACAACCCATTGATCTGAGCGCGAGGACCCTCAATTGTCTGCAGGAAGTACTCGCGATTGAAGGTCAGCATCCCCGTAATGCCGTTATCGCGGTTATTCTCTTGGGCCTGACGCAAGATCTCCTGAAAGTCCTTTGGCGATACATCCGGATTCGCTCGGCTGGCGTACGTCAGCGAGATGAGAATGTGGGCGTCGGTATGGACTTCGCTCATTGTTCCGTTCCTCTCGAATTTGACCGCTTCAACTGGCCTTCAGCAGACCAAAAAGCTTGCGTGAGGACTTGATCGATTCCTCGGCGCGGCTTCGATGCTCCTGCATCTTGGTGAGCGATTCGATCAACAGCATCACCTGCTTAGTGCTCATCAGGTACGGATTGAAAGTAGCTCCACCGGAGAAGCGAAGAGCCTCGTTCTGGTACTTCTTCGTGGGCGTCAGGTAGTTCATCGACCACCCGCTCCAGCGGCGTTGGTCGATCTCTCTGGCCTCGATGATCTGCAGAGCGAAGTGACGCGAATCCCTAACTAGCTTGCGCAGCAGATTGTTGATCACTGGACGCCGCCCTTCAATACTCTGCAGGAAGTAGTTGTGATTGAACACGAGCACTCCGGTGATGCCGTTGCGCTCGTTGTTCTCCTGCGCCTGGGACAGGATACGCTGCAGCTCATCCGACTCATTGTGGTTGTTGTACCGGCTGATGTACGTAAGTCGCAGCAAGATGTGCTCACCGTGCATGGCCTTTAGGGCTTCGTCGTTACTCTGTAGGTTGCTCATCATGGATACCTGAAATACTGGGATTCACTATATTGACGAGCCAAACGCTAGCTGGCGGCTCGCAGGGCGGCTGCCAGCCTCGCCACCCCGCGTGGCAGCTTGCGCGTCGTCTTCTCGAAGTGATCGAGGAGCTGCAGCAAATCATTCGCACTGCCACACCTCTCTAGCTGAAACAGCCAGGTCCACGGATCATCGAGCGAGGGGTGGCGCTCGATCGCCTCCGCTAGGGCTGCACGCACAGCCTGCCAGTCCACGCTAGGCGACTTATGGGTCACCTGCGGCTGCCTCTTGCGCGGCGCAGGCTCAGGCTGATGCTCTCGCAGGCTCGCCATCGCCTGCTCGGCCCGCTTGTCCTCGAGTCGAACCACCGGCGCTCGGCCCGCGGCCTCTCCCTCTGCAACCTCTGGCGGATTGGTTAGCTGCGGCAGAGGTGCGTCGATGGTGTCATCGCTCGCCAGCACTATTTCCTCTGCGTATTCTGCCGCGTGATCTAGAGCCGTGCTGTGCGCCGAGTTCACGGCTCGAGAATTGAGCTGCTCACCGGTCTCAGGTTGCTCTTGCGACTTGGCGCACAGGTACTCCAGATCAAACAGCAGCTGTACCAGCTGATCGATCCCTCCCAGAGATTCGAATACCTTGCTGGCACTGAGGGCGTTTCGGTACTGCTCTAGCGTGTCTTTGCCGTTGATCAAGATCAGCAGAGAGCGTGCCTCGCGTGGCAGCAGGGCGTCGTCCTGCACGCGCATTTGGGCGAGCCCCTTCTCGGTCTTAGCGAGAATCTCGTTGCCGGTGAACATAGTTTCACGTCCTCAATTCCTGTTGCCTTCTCAGCTTTTGTGGCCAACACGCCAGCTCGTCACGCCCAGGCAGCTGCCCGGACACCGAAGCTTAGTCCTGACGCAGACTTAGTAGACCTGTTCGTCGCGCGGTGGTGAGACGGCTTGGGAAGCAGCGCGCAGTTCGAGACTGTGATGAGCCGCGCATAATTGAGCGACAACCCAAAATGGGCCATTCGCGAATCAGGGGGCGCCAGGGGGCGCTACGAGGTCCACAGCCTGCGGTAGATCCCGAGCGACGCTATCGCGCCGCGCATCACTCCACAGGAGCCAACAGGATCGCTTTCGGTCAGCATCCTCGAGTGCGGCGTCCCGGAAAAGGCCGATCAGCCCATGGGCATCGCGAGCCGCACTCGAGGGAGAGTAGACCGCTGCTCCCTTTTGCAGATTGAGGGGCAAGTGAACAAATGATGTGATTAGGCCAATCAGCACATACGGAATCACAGCGATGATCCAAGGCCTGCGGCGATAGCTGATCCGCCAGTCGACCTGCGCTGACAGCAGCAACCCCAGCAACGTAAGTAGATACAGGGGAGTGATCGTCAGAGCAAAGCTCGGGAACTGCCCCAGAATACCGGGTAGAAGTACGCAAGCAGCTGCAAACGCGCCGATAGCCGGAGCCACACGACGAGGCCGCCACCAGCATCCTTAGAAGAAGCCCACAAGCCCCACACCAGGGAAGCGGAAGTCCGGCCCTCTCTCCGTTTCCGTCCACTGGTGGAACGCGTTTATTTGAAAGTGCTTGTTCAGGCGAAAGTACAGCCCGCTTGCCCAGCTTGTCTGATTGTCATCGTCGTCCGTGAGGTTGAAGATCTGCTCTACGGAAGCGTAGAGCTGGAACTCGACACCGGCCATGTCACCGAAGTAGCTCACGCGGAATCGAGGCCTGTAGCGCGTGCGCTCGTTAACACCGGAGGTGTTCAGACGTTGCTCCAACACTTGCCTCGTATCCAGTCGCCAAGACTGGCCGAAGAAGCGCTGGGCGTTGAGATAGCCCCAAAAGGTATGCTGATCACTGCTCCCGTCAGCACCGAGAAACTGGTAGCGCCCTCCCAATTGAATGTTGTCGTTGAGCGCCTTCGCTAGGTCGAGCACACCGAGGCCAATACTGTCGTCGATGCCGTAGGCTGCATACAGCTGCCCAGTCCATCCCTCTGTCAGGTTTTTAGAGACACCAAGGTAGAGCAACTCGACGGCAATGTCGGTCGCCAGATCGGTGGAAACAGACGGCGTTTCCGGCGTAACCTCTTGCGCCATGGCGCCGCCGGCAGCAGCGCAAAGTAGGGCGACATAGAGAGTCCTAGGCTCGCGTTGCATCACACACCTGTTGGCTCGAGTGGATTGCCTCGCTCGAGGAGCCTCGAGCTGTTGAAGACCACGAAGACGGCGCCCGCGTTATGCAGTAGCGCGCCAGTGACAGGATTGATCCATCCAGCGCTGGCGATCGCCAGCATGCCTACAGAGAACGTGAGGCCGACCACCACGTTCTCCAACACCACCCGTCGGGTGCGGTCGGCCAGTGCCACCGCATCGGGCAAACACCGCAGCTCGTTCGAGAGTAATGCGACGTCGGCACCGCCCAAGGCCACTTCGTTGATCTGCGCGCCCACGGCCACCCCGACGTCGGCTGCCGACATCGCGAGAGCGTCGTTGATGCCATCGCCCACCATCAGCACGCGGCGCCCAGCCGCTTGCTCACGCTCTACGACACAGAGCTTCTCCGCGGGGAGCACCTCGGCGATAACCTCGTTCAGTTTGAGGCGCTCGCCCACTGGCTTGGCCACTTGCTCGCGATCGCCGGTCAGCAGCACGATGCGAGCGAAGCCGAGTGCCCGCATCTGCGCGATGGCCTCCTCCGCGCCCTCCTTCAGGTGATCCGACAAGGCGATGAACCCCAAGGCCGTGCCGTCGCGAGCCAGCCACACCCCAGCGCCCTGCGACTCCAGTCGCCCCGCTACGCCGCACTGCCTCAGCCAGCTCGCGCGACCGATTTGCACCGTTGCACCGTCGACGGTTGCCCTCACCCCGCGCCCTGGATACTCGCGAGTATCCCGTGCCACTGGTACCGCGAGCTTGCGTGCCTGCGCCTCGGAATTGACGGCCCGTGCCGCCGGATGGCGAGACCCATGCGCCACCGCCGCTGCTAAGCGGAGTATGTCGTCTTCGGTCGTTCCGTCGCACGGTTGCACACGATCGACCGATTGAACGCTGTCGGTCAGAGTTCCCGTTTTGTCGAGCACCAGCGTGTCGACCGTGGCCACCCTTTCGAGGAACGCCGCGTTCTTGATCAGGATGGATCGCTTCGTCGCCGTCGCCATCGCCGCCACCATCGCGGCGGGCGCTGCGAGGATGAGGGCACAGGGGCAGGCCACGACCAAGACAGTGACAAAGCGGCTAAGCTCACCCGTAACAAACAGGGTGAGGGCGGCCAGGGTAACAACGGCGGGGAGGTACACGGCGGCACCTCGCTCGAGCAAGCGCACGACCGGCGTCTTGGCACTCTCGACCTCCCGGAGAATGCGAATCACCTCACCGAGAACGGTACCGCGGCCGGCCTTCTGCACGCGCACTTCGAGCAGTCCGTCCAGGTTGATCGTTCCGGCGTACACAGCGTCTCCGGGGCCGACGCCATTGGGACTGGACTCACCGGTGACTGGGCTCTGGTCAAGGCTGGCGTGCCCTGATTGCACGACGCCGTCCGCCGCAATCACCTCGCCCGGCCGCACTATTAGCAGATGACCTGGTTCGATCACCTCCGCAGGCATCTCACGCTCTTGCTCATCAATCGACACGGTGGCGGTGCGAGCACAGAGTTGGCCCAGGCGATCGATCGCTGCCTGCGCACCTAGGGCACTGCGCTCTTCGAACAGATGTCCGATCTCGAGGAGCAGCGGTACCAGGGTGGCCGAAAGGAAATCGCCGGAGGCGATGGCCGCCAACACCGCGAGGGCTACGAGCTGTTCGCTGTAGTTGTACGGTGGCACACTGAAGAAACCACGCAACGCCTGGTGGAGAACCCCGGCGCCGACCATCAACGCGGCGGCGAACTGAAACAGCTGGCCAACCTCGAATTGCCCCCCCGCGCGCCCGATCAACAGGCCTACGAGAAACAATCCGGCGCCGAGCATATTGACGCCTAGCCTCCTCGATATGCTGTTGCGCTCACGCCTAGTGAGAACGCTAGCCTTGGCTCGGTCGGAGACCCCGACGGCCTCGCCGATCGCGCTCAACTGTCGGACCCCCGTCACAGGCTCGAGCCTTCGGTCGGCACCGACTCGACCGCAACACTTTCGCGCCGAGGGGGCTCGGCCTGGTCCACGTCCCCCACGGCGCGGACGGATGGGGTCGCCGAGGACGCTGACCCCGAAGGTAGGGACAGCAAGAAACGCGTGCCCCCATAACCACCGGCGCCAGGAGGTGGCACGAGCTTTAGCTCACCAACTCCCCCCAGCGCGCGCTCGAGGCCCTCGCGATACAACCGTTGCCGCACCAACTCGGGCGTCGCCTGGTAGGACGGTAGTAGGGCCGCGAAGGCACTCGACTCGGCTCGCGCGGCGGAGGTCAAGGCAAGGGACGCTGCGCGCGCGCGGCTGACGATCTCCTGCGCCTGTGCTTTCGCGGCCGGCACCAACTGAGCGGCGTAAACGTTGGCCTCTCGTCCCAGGGTTTGGGCCTCGATGTAGGCGCTTTGTACTGAGTCGAAAGCCGCTTCGACGGCGCTCGGGGGCGAGAGGTGTTCAAGCTCTATGCTTACGAGCTCGAGGCCCACACGGACCTTATCGAGCCTCGATTGGGCATCGCGCATCACTGCCCGAGCGAACTGCTCCCGCCCGCCACCCAGTAGGTCATCGAGGTGCCTGCCCCCCGCAAGCCTCGTCATGCTCTCGCGCAGCGCTGAGCGGAGAAAGTCCTCAGCGTCAGACGCCAACAGTAGGCGCTCGATGGGGTCGCTCACGCGGTAACGGGCAACGAGCTGAGCATGGGCGAGGTTGCGATCACCCGTGAGCGCATAGCCCACGATAGATGACCGCTGTTCGAACCCATGCGGGTCGCCGTCTGCTTCTTGGGCCCCCGCCAGATCCTCGCCCGCCGCGCCGCGCACGCGGACCTGCCCACGCGGTAGGGCGAGTTCGTCGATCACGATCGTCTCGATGCGATCGACCTTGACTCTGATAACCTCGTCGAAGGGCTTTGGATAGGCGAGCAACATGCCTGGACGATGAATCACAGGGCCATCGGAGGAACGGGTAATCGCGCCAAAGCGAAGCACGATCCCTACCTCGTCTGCCTCGATGATGGAGATCCCCGAGACGGCGTAGAGCAACGCGAAGGAAGCGACGACAAGCGGCATTCGCTGCCACGCCAACCCAAGCAACCGAGTGAGCGGCGAGAGGAACAGCAAAAGCTCGTGATCGGCGCCGGAGCGTCGTCGTTTCGGGCCACGATCTACCCGGCGCAGACTACTAGCTCGGCTCACTCGCCGCCCTCCGCGGGTTCGAGCGCAGACCTCGCTGGAACGGACGTTAGCGCCCCACGCTCGTGCACCTTGGTGCCCGATCCTGCCTCCAGACTGATGAGCAACTCGAAGGGAGCTGAATCAGTGCGCAGCGTGACACCGGCGTCGCGACCTAAGGTCCGGGCAAGGCTGTCGAGCGATCTCATGAAGTGATAGAAATCAGGGTTAGTGCGGTGGGCATCGACGTAAATTCGGGCTGCCTCCGCCTCTGCCTCACCGAGTATCTGCGCCGCCTGCTCTTCGGCCTGCGACAGAATCCGGGCGGCCTCGAGATCTGCCCTGCTCCTAACCTGAGCTGCCTGCAGACTCCCTTGCGCACGGAATCGAGCTGCGAACTGACGACGCTCGGCGCGCATCTGCTCCAGCACGAACACAATGTTCTGCTCTGGCAGCGAGACTCGCTGGAATCCGGCGTGCACCACTTCCACGCCGTACTTGCTGGATGAAACCTCGTTCACCGCCTCGAGCACATCCCGCTCGATGCGCTCCACCTGCAAGGCCTCGGAGTCCGTAGAGACGAGGGCAGACAGATCGTAGCGTCCGAACACCGCGATCTTAGCATTCACCATGAGACTGTTGATTTTCTCATCGGCTTGCTCGAGCGAGCCCAGTGCACGATAGAACTGCACGGCATCGCGAGTCTGCCAGGCCGCGCCGGTCACGAGCACGATGTTCTTGCGATCCCGGGTCAGCAGTTCCGTTGGCGGCGTCGACAGCCAGCGGCGACGGGCATCGATCTCCACGATGCGCTCGATCGGCCAGGGAGCCTTGAGGTGAAGGCCCGCCTGCTCAGTCACCCGTACCACCTCACCGAAGCGCACCACCACGGCTTGATGCCCTTGCGGAACGCTATAGCCGATGGCGGACCCGAGTAGCGCGACCACGCAGACCCCACCGACCAGGTAGCGCAGCACCGTCCGACCGCGAGACATCGTCTCCCCAGATCGCGGTGTGACGAAGGACTTTGATTCGCTCAGTTCTCGAACCACAGCACCCCTCCGTCCCGCTCGATTCGTTCATCGATCACTGCGAAGGGGCGGTCCCTCACCAGCGCCTCGAGGGCACGTAACCGATGGTGCTGCTCGAAGGCGGTTGGGGCGAGCGCGTGGACCGCTTGTAGCTGTCGAAAGGTCTTCGCCGCGCCGCGTGCGCTGGCGACCCTCGCCACAGCCGCCGCCTTCGCATCGGCCAACCTCTCGAGCGCTGCGACCTGCGCCGCATGAACGGTCTCGATTTCATACTGGAGGCTGGCCAGAACCTCGATCTGGCGTTCATGTTGCGCGCTGACCACGGCTTGATAGTCCTCCGCAACGCTTACGGGCGGGTGCAGCCCCTGCAACGACAGCCCCATAATCTGCGCACCCACGCCGTACTGCTTCACCCGCTGACGGATCGCCTCTTCGATCTGCTGAGCTAGCACTGTCGTGTTGTCGGACAGCACCTCATCCAAGGAACGGCTGACCGTGGCACTCAGCAAGGCCTGCTCCGCCGCTATGCGCAGCCCCTTTTCGGGGTTTTGCGTCTCATAGCGCCACGACCAAGCGTCCAGCACCCGGTACTGGAGCGAGGCGTTGAAAGTCACAAGGTCACGGCCATCACCGAGAAGAAGGCTGTATTCCTCTTGCGCATGTGCCCTGGTCCAGAGAAGCGAGGCACCCTCCATCGGGCCCACATAGCCCAGTGGAATCGATCGCACACGAGCAGTCTCCACCTGCCGAATCTCTTCGATGGGCCAGGGGGCTTTGAGGTGCAAGCCAGCAGCGAGCGCCTCCTCCAGCACTGATGCACCGAAGCGCTCGCGCACCCCGCTCTGCAAGACACCTACCGTCACAAGGCTGCTCGAGAGCCACAGCACAAGGGCCAACGCCACTGCTAGCGGAGCGAATAGGCGCCGAATGCACGTGAGCGCCCAGGTGCTCCTCACGTCCACGGCGGTCGCCCGCTCGATTGCAGCGAACAGGCTCCGCACAGGGTTCAGTCGACCGAACAGCAGGGGTATCCCTCGAACATCGCCGACGAGCGATGCACGCCCGTCCTCGTGGGCGAGTGTACGCACGAGCCACTCGAGCACGGGAAGCAGGGATGAGAGCATCAACCCCTGCACGATCGCTTTCTGAGTCTGGACTATTCCGGTGGCCAGTAGCAGTGAGAAGAGCAGCGCAGTCGTAGTCAACCATATCGACGCGCGGCACCAACTCGCCAAGCGCTTCGCTTGGAGCAGATCTGACGCTGATTTACGCTCGAAGTAGTTGGCGAGTGCGAAACTCAGACCTACGAAAGCCGCTAGTGTGGCGATGGCGACGGCGCTCTTACCGCCGTCAAAAGGCCTCGTCGGAGCATTGTAACCGAGGCCAACACAACTCGTTAGCAGCAACCACAGAACTAGCGCCGAGCTGAGAAACGCCGGTGGTACGAACGCGCCTGAGCCAGCGGCGTGATGGTCCGTCACGCTAGCGGCAAGCCGATACCTGAGCTCTAGGAAGAGCAGTGCCTGTAGGCCCAACCATGCGGCGGCAGCCGTTGCCGTGTGATGTCTCGACCACATTGCCACCGCCAGGCAAACCAGGGCACTCGCGAGAAGAAGGGCGGGCAGCAGCGTGCCGGAAAACTCGACATGCCGGCGAAGCGCATCATCTTCGGGCGCGTGTTCCATCGACTGCTTGGCGTTGTGTCAACGACAGCTAGCGCGCGACGGCGCTAGCCGGCGGGGAGATTCCCACCCCCTGGGAGGGTCGCGGGATCAAGGAGAAGACATTGATGTGAGAGGCGTATAACCAAACGATGTAGACGGGCAGCATCGACAGCAAAGCATGGGTGATGAACGTGTGCGTTACGTACCAGGAGATCGTGGAGTGCTGCACCAAAGCGGGCTCGAAGCCGATGCCCCATAGCCCCCCCAATAAGGCCCAGACCCCAAACAAGCACTTCGCACCGAGCGACGCGTTGGGCGCATTTCTGATGAACACGTACACCATGCCCCAGATACCCATCAGCGACGTGACGCCAAAGGCGACGAAGGGAAACCACACCATGGGGATGCCGAACAGGTGCATATCCACCCAATGCTCAGCAAATGGCTGGTGGTCACCGCGAAGGTACGAGTACAGCTCGATGAGATGATCTGTACCACCGCCCGCCAGCCCAAACCAGCCGAGAACGATGAACCACAGCGGCAGGTGATGCCGACCGTAGAGAAAGCTCGCGTTGGCGCAGTACCAATTTGAGATAACAAACCAGACGCTCGCCAATGGCACGATGGCGCCGCTCGCCAAAGCCGTGTCCCCGCGGGTGCTGAAGAATTGCTGCACAGCGACCCCGGAGGCACAGACCGCACCGGCCAAGATGATGAAGACAACGGTCTTGCGAGTGAACCGGACCTGCCCGTCCTGATTGTTGTTCCTAGGTTCGGTTCGACTCATCTGCCCTCTCCTTGAGCGTGGCCGTTCGGTCACGAATGAATGCTTTCGACGCTCCCACAGTTCGCGAGTCGGAGGGAGGACAAATCGCGCCAGGTTTTTGCCCCCGGAATGAGCCCAAAGACCGCACACGATGTCGTATTGAGAAAAAACCGACGGTGCGTCGAAAATGGGGGCACGATGGAAATCTTCAACGTGACTGCAGGAGAGTTGGGTGAGGACGACAACAAGCATCCAGCGGGCTAGGAGGGGTCGAGGGCTGATCGGGCGTTCAGGTACTGTGAGCGCCGATCCGGTGCTCAGCCTCGCTCGGTACTCCCTGCGCTGCGGCATGCCAAGGGATCGCATTGAGAGTCTGATCGGCGTATCGCTGGGTGCTTTGAACCCAGGGAATCCTCTGCCGGCGATCGCCGGACCTACCCTATTCGCACAGGTGCTCGAGGAAGGACTTGGCGTTGCGCCCGCGATTGAGGTGGCCCAGGGCGCGCCCTTTAGCTTCTTTTCCGGGCTAGAAGGAGCCGTTCAGCTCGCCCCAACGGGGCGCGCTGGGCTCCAGGCGCTAGTCTCTTACTTCGATCTCTTTCACAACGGCTTGATTGCCGCGCTCGACGAAACCAAGACCTACACGCGCTTCTCGATCAGGTTCCCTGGCATCGAGTTCGACAACGGCTGCTGCAACGAGGTGGTAATGGGCGTACTCGTGCGTCTTATGCGTTCGGTGTTTCGCGCCGATGGGCAACCGCACGAAGTGCGCCTACGCTTCGACCGCAACGGCGTGCGCACCGCCTACGAGGACTTCTTTCAAGCACCCGTTCGCTTTCACTGCGAAGATCAGAGCTACTCCTTGGTGTGGCGAAAATCGAATGTGGAGCACCACCGCAGCGCGCACGAGCATGCAGCTTTCCGCAAGGCCTTAGGGCAACTCGAGCAAAGAGCAGCCCGGCGGCAGAGCGGTTCCGAGGTAGCCGACTTCATGGAGCTGGTCAGTGCTGTCAACGTGTGCGCCAACATGGGCTTTTTCAGCGTGGAGCGCGCGGCCACCAAGGCAGGAATGGGTGGTCGCACGGCACAAAGGGTCGCCCAACGCCAGGGTACGAGCGTTGGCAAGCTCATCGAGCGAGCGCGCCTTAGACTGCTGCGTGAGCAGGTGATGCGAGATCCGACGACAAGCGCTGAGGACCTCTCGGGCATTAGCGGCTTCTCTGACTCACGCGCTCTACGCCGCGCCATCAAGTCGTGGACGGGACAGCCGTTGGTCGAGTTTCGCATCGCCCCCTATGCAGGCACCACGGGTGAATAGGCGTGCCGCCCACTTACCGCCTGCCCGATCGGGTATCACCGCTGTCGCCGTAGGTCGTGCCTCGTGAACGTCGCCCTCCGCAGATACGAGGTGCCCGTCAGCGAGGCGGAGGGCTTGCGCAAGGGCGAGAGAACCCGTCGCGCGATCGCGAAGGCTGCCATTCGCATCTTGTGTGAATCAGGTTACCAAGCCCTTACGGTGGCTTCTGTCGCTGAGTTCGCGGGTATTCGCAGGAACTCCTATTACACCTACTTCAGCGATCTGAATCGCCTTATCGACGAGCTCTCGCTGAAGACGCTCAATCAAATTGGGGGCAGGAGCGCAAAGGCGCCTGGCAATCGGTACCGCTCGGTAACCATCTCGCGGCTCCAGTATGTGCTCGCGCTACGAGATCACGACACCGACGCCACGGTCGTTCTCTCCGAGCTCTACGCCCACCATGCCGATACGGCCGCCGAAGTGCATCGCCGTCTCACGCTTGATATCGCTAACGATAGGCGTCGCGGCCTAATCAGCAACACGGGCCGAGAAGCACTGATAACCGCTACGATTGCGGCGGCGGGCACGATGGAGCGCTTGCGCAGAGGCAGTGTCGCGAAATCGGGAGATGACGAGGTGTTCCTCTCACTGATTGCCCGACTGTGTGGCTTGTCCGCAGCGAAGTGATACCGACCTTCTCACCACGAACGCATTATCAATCGGCAGGAGCGGAGCATGTCCATTTCAAAGACGGCAGTCATTACCGGGTCAACTGGCGGTATCGGCGGGGAGATCGCCACCCTGCTCGCCGCCGAGGGATGGGACCTGGCGCTCATCAACCGTTCGTCCGACAAATCCGAGAGCCAGCGACGGGGGCTGGGAGCCGCCTTCCCAGACGTCGATGTCCGTGCGTATCACGCGGATCTCACGCAGATCACCCAGATTCGGGAAGCGGCTGAGGAAGTTCGTACTGCACATCCGAGGATTGACGCGCTTTACAACGTCTCCGGCGTGTTGGCGTCATCGCCCAGTATTGGGCGTAGCGGACATGACGCCCACTACGCGGTGAACGTATTAGCAGGCTACGTGTTAACGCAGCTGCTGCGACCGGCGTTAGTCCGTGGGGAAGGAGAGGCGCCCACGATGGTGAGCACCATGTCCTCCTCAGCTATCAAGGCCGTAAAATGGCTGGATGTTGCCCAACTGTCACGGCCTGAGCAGTTTGGCCTATTCGGTGCTTATGCAGCGTCGAAGATGGCACTGACGATCATGGGCACCGCCATGGCCGACGGTCTTCGGCGTGACAACATTCTGATTCGCTCGGTGGACCCTGGGCCAACGCGAACCTCCATGACGGCTGGTGGCGATGGAATGCCCCTGGTGCTCCGGTGGTTGGCACCGTTGCTGTTCAGTCCACCAGACAAGCAAGCCGCAAAGGTGGTGTTCGCGACCGACCCTGAGAGGTTCGATGGTCGCACGGGCATACTGGTCGCCAACCGCAAGGAGCAGCCCCTCCCCTCGTTGGTGACTGATCCTGACGTTCAGGCCGCGCTTATGGACAAGCTGGAGCGCGACGCCGCCTGACCGTCAAGCGGCCACACAAGCCTGCAAGGCGCTCTGTGTTGGGGGTGCGGACTCCCCCGTACCGGTGCAAGTAAGACTCCATTGACCGCACTGGTCATATCGTTTGGGCACAAACCGATTGCGTAGAAGGCAAATTGCGGACGCTGAAGAAACTCTCACCGGAGACTTCCGCGTCTGCCGAATGGCCGCAATTGGAGACCAGGACTCTGCCAGTTGGGCGACACACCTCGACCATGGCGCCCGCCTCGACATCGCTCAGCACTGCGCCCGCTCCGAGCCTGACACGCCAACGCGAGGCGGGGAGTCATGCGACTTTGACTTCCCACCGCGAAATTGCTGAGCTGTGCCCTTACGCGTTAGCTCAATGATGAGACCGAACATGCACCGACTAACTACCCTCCGCGTTGGACTGCGTGGCGACAGCATTGCGGCCCTAGGCCTGTTGCTCCTCGTCGCCCTCTCGACCTCCGCTACAGCGGCCGCGGCGCAGGTCCAACCTGCCCACCCGGAACTCGGCCGCGTGCCCGTCTCCGCCCAGTTCCGCTTCCCCGATGACTTCATTCCCCGCTCCCAATCGACCTCCATCGTCTGCCAGGTAATGGTGAGCAAGCGCGGCGACGTGGGCGCACGAAAATGCGCGCAACACGGCGGTGGCGACCGCCTTCGCTTTTGGTTGCGCAACGAGATTCTCCACCGCTTGAAGCGGGCCAAGTTCCTGCCAGCGCAGATCGACGGGGAGCGGGTAGCCGTCTCCATGCCCATCCGCGCTCAGGTCGACTGCGACTCCCGTGGGCGCTGCGAGGTGAGCGTGTTTCCGAACGCGGGGCTGCACACCCGGGATCACGGTAACGACTACTACGGTCCGCAGGAGATCATAGGCAAGTCCGGCACTTGGTACGACCGTCTCGTCGCTAGCGCCGACTGCGATGCGGGCGATGCAGAGGTGTGTAAGGACATCTCCGCCTTCGCCTTTGGTGCCTCCGTGCAGGTCGGAGCCGACGGTCTAGTCGCGGGCGTCGGCGTGGTGAAGGGCGTCGATCCGGGGGCCTTCCCTGTCGACGCAGCCTTCGAACACCTAGTCGAGTCGCGTTACATCCCGGCGCGGGAGAACGCAGGATCGGCGATGGCGCTGGTCGTGCACACGCCAACGCTACACAAACGCAACAGTCGCTACTTCCCGCGCGACAACTGTCGCGAAGATGAGGAGCTCGGCTCACGCCTCGGCCGTGACTGCTACACGATGCAAGAGATGGCGGCGTTCCGACCGGAGGACGACAGCCGCTTCTTGGACGAGCTCAACCGTTGGCTAGGCCAGCAAGGCACTTTGTAGAGCCGCACGCCGGGGGCACGCACCCGGCCTTGGCACCCAATCCCGGCGAGTCGCTGTGACACGCCGGGTGCAATCCACCCCACTGATCACGACCAGGCGGACCGGCTTAGCCGCGGCCTCGCTTTAGCGCCCTAGCACCGCGCCTACTCAGGGATCGGCAGCGCCGCGTCGACACCCCGAAGAACGGTCATCTCGCGCGATCGCTCCATCTTTCTCCTGTGCCCACCTCGCCTCGCTCGCCTTGCGTGTCGCGGGCTATGTCGGCTTCCGTGCCCGCTTTGCGTAAGGAGGGTAGGGCCGCTACGGCCATGCCGTCACCCGCCGAGACGACGATCAAGGAGATGACCATGAACTCACTGGTAGAAGGCTGCGCCACACACCGCAGGGGTAGCAGCGAATGGTACCTGGCTGGGGTGACAAGCCTTCTCATCCTGGCGACGGCTATCGATGCGGCTTCCGCCGCCTCCGTGGAAGTGGTCAGCTTTACCACTATGTCGCATCAATTCACGGTCAGCGACGGCGCGGTGCCCGATGGGGTCACGTCGCAGACCTCAGGGCCCATCTTCGACCCGTTCGGGATCAGCAGCACGATCGATGATCCTGAGGCCATTGTGGCGGTAGACACCGACGACGTTCAAATCGGTTGTGCAAGCTGCGACCCGCCGGTGCCCTTCTTGTCCCGACGCCAGCTGCGCACCAACCGTGTCGACCCCACCGAGTTCTCAGACGCGCAGTACGACATCTCGGTGCTCGCCCTTCAGGACCAGGGTAGCGATGTGACATTCTTCGCCATGGGGGATGTCGATGTGGATCGCTCCGGCTTGGCTCAGGTGCGGATCACCTCGACACCTGTCGCAGCTGAGGCGTACTCGGCTTACGGCATTGCCCGCACGACGACCTTCGAGAACACCACCGGGCGGGACATCAGCTTCGATGTCACGGGTGAGCTCGACGGATTCGTCCTCTCACGAGTCGGCGGCAGTGACGGTGCCGCCAGGACAAGCGCCACCTTCTCGATCCTGTTCTCGGGACTCTCGAGCGAGCACCTTAGCTACGACGACTTCGCGGGACCCGTGATATCAAGCAGCGAGGTAGGCGCGGGCGCGACCGTTACCTACGGTATCTTCGACACGGACGACGGCATCTTGGGACTGCAGTTCACGGTGGGAGCAACGGCGACAGACGACGACGGCTTTGCCGAAGCGAGCTTCGATGTGTTCCTCAGCTACATCTTTGGGTTGACGTTAGGCGCGGGACAAGGCGTCGACATGACCTTCGCCTGGACGCAAGTGAACGACGCTCAGTTCCACCCATCGCCGATACCCACTCCAGCGGGCGCAATCCTATTCGCCAGTGGGCTCATCCCCTTGATCATGCGTATACGTAAGCCTAATAAAAAAACCAGGTGGGTTTCGCGCTAGTGGGCCGGTTGGTAAATGAGGTGACGCTCAGCGAGTAGCACGGGCGCCGCCAGATCGACACCCATCAGCTAGGGCGTGCAGGGCACAGGAAGCGTCCGTGAGGCTTCCTGATCAGTTACCGGTCGCGGCCCTGATCTTCTCGTATCGCTTGATGACGCGATCGTGTTTGGCGGTCGCGATGAGCCGATCGAGCGCGAGCAGATGGGCTGTCGACAGAGCATCCTCTCGGCTCGTCTCAATGTCTGGCCGCACGCCGATCGCTTCCCAGTTCGTCTTGGTGACGGGGTTGACCGTCTGCTGAGCCGGTATTTGAATGACGAAGTTGTCGTCGACCAGACGGAAACTGATCCCGTTCGCGGCACCGGCGCTGACCTGACCGATGATCTCCGCCTTGTCGAAGTGCTTCATCGCGTAGGCGAAATGCTCGCCGAGCGAAAACGTCTCCGCGCTCACTAGAATGATGACCGGCCGATCGAGGTAGCGCGGCGCGCCGACGTCTTGGAAGGTGTACGTCGAGGTTTTCTCATCCGTGGGGCGAGTGTAGCTGGTCGACCATAACACCGGCTCGGGATCGACGAAGTAGCTCCCGAGGTAGCTGTCGGACGGGCTGTAGCCGCCACCGTTCTCGGTGAGATCGATGATCAGTGCATCGGTGTCGGCAACGAACGCCATCGCCGCATCGGTCGTCGCGCGCATCCAATCGAAGGGATGGAAGAACGTGAGTCTGATGTACCCGACGTTGCCCTCGAGCACGTCCACGCGCCTGAATCCAAAATTCTCTTGACGTGCGTACCATCGATCCCAGTCGATGGCCTCGGCCTCATCAGCGACGTCGGCATCGCCAGCCCTCGCCTGCTCTTGCGCCGCCCGTCGCGACGCGACAAGCTCCGGCCTGTAGCCGACTTTGTAGTGCTTATCGTTGGTGATTGCCAAGAGATCATCCGTCAGTGCCCGCGCGAAGGCCTCGCCGGTAGTGACCTCATCGTACCGACCCGCGACGTTCAACTCTTCCAGGGCCCCATTGACCCGGTCCACCTCGTCGGGGAACACGTAGTCCGACGCGATCAGCCTCTGGATCTTGTCAATCACTTCCGATTTTTCTTCGCTCGACATAGGTGCTTGCGCAAGGGCTGACATCGAGCACAAGCCGAGCAACAGGGTGATCGATAGCAGATTAGTCATGAGCCCGTCATCTTCCGTGAGTGGCAACGGCCCAGAAGTCTAGCCAAGCGCGCGCGGGCTTTCGAGCGAAACACGGTCCAACGGTGAGCGATCGATCAACGGCACTGGAATGCGTGTGTTGACGAAACGATCAACCGCCTCACGAGGCGGCGGCAAGTCTTCCCGAGCGTTGACCCACCACGGTGCGATCGCGCCCCTGGGCCTTGGCGCGGTAGAGCGCCTCGTCGGCAATGCGGATGAGGGACTCAGGCTTGTCGCCTTCAAGCGGGTCCGCGATCGCCACTCCTGCGCTTGCCGTTACAGTTCTTCCCGGAGCGAGGCCTGGATGTGGCAGCGCGAGCTCTCGCACGCAACAGTGCAGTCGATGCGCAATTCGCCACATGTCCGCATCACTCGGCCCGGTGAGGAGCACCGCAAACTCTTCGCCGCCGTAGCGCGCTGCCAGGTCTTCTCGACGCACGCTCGCCTGCAGTGCGTTCGCGACCGATATCAGGTAGCGGTCGCCCTCCTGGTGGCCGGCCGCATCATTGAGCTGCTTGAAGTGATCGACATCGACCATCACCAGGCCGACGGGATTCTTGTGCTGAATCGCACTCGCCCACACCTCTGCGAAGCGCTCTTCGAAGTGACGCCTGTTCGCGAGACCCGTCAAGGCGTCCTTCAGTGACAGCTCACGCACTTCGTACAACGCGGCCTGAAGCTGGCGGGTCATCTGCTTTTCCGCGGTGATGTCCGTCGCGTACTTGATGACTCGTACCACCTTGCCGTTTCGGTCCCTGACCGGCGCATAAACAGCACGAATCCACAACTCCTGGCCTTGCTTGGTTTGCCTCAGATACTCGCCTTGCAACGACTCGCCGTTCGCAAGCCTCGCCCACCACTGCGCGTAATCCGGCGAATTCACCACCTCGGGCGGACAGAACACACGGTGATGCTGCCCGACCAGCTCCCCAGGTGCGTAGCCCGTCGCAACCGCGTAGTTGTCGTTGTAGGACTGGACGACTCCCTCCGGACTGAAACAGATCACGCCAAACCGCTCACTGACGGCGTGCGCTTCTTGTCGCGCCTGCACAAGCTGGTTTTGCTCTGCGGTCACGTCCATGGCGTACTTGACAACCTTGACGACAGTACCTTGCGCATCACGGACAGGCGCGTACACCGCGCGCAGCCAAACGTCCTCGCCCGTAGCTGAGAGCCGATGCACGACACCACTGCGTGGCTCACCGCCAGCCAACGATGTCCACATCTCCTGGTACTCCACTGATTGGCAAAACCCAGGCAAGCAAAAGCTCGCGTGGCGCTGGCCCACTGCCTCGTTTCCCTCGAGGCCCATCACAGTGGCGAAGGTATCGTTGTAGGCGAGCACCCTTCCTTCGGGGGTAAAGCTGACGATCGCAAAGATGCTGCCGAGCGCCTCCTGAAGCCCTCCGTCCTCTTCCCTCAACACTGCATCATGGAGATTTGGAAGCTCTGTAAGACCGGTCACCTAGCGCTCCTGGATTTCCGGGCGATCGTCCGCGGTGTTTATGCGATGGTACGGGGGCTCGACCGCCGAATCGGATCAGCCTCTCAGCGCGATAAGGCGCGAGCCGGTGACCTGCGGTGGTTTCACCAACGGAGGAGTCTGCTGCGGCATGGACGGAAGTACGTTGACCTAGGTCAGACGTCATTCAGGGAGTTTCGTGACCCACATCAAGAGTCGAGCAAAGGTGTCGAGCAGCCAGGAGCACGAGAGCCCTCTTCCATGAGTCCCCTGCTCAAGGCGGCATTACGGTAATCGGAGCATCTACGTGACACGCCGCCGGTCGACGCGGCATAGACGCCTGCCGATACTCGCCGCCCTCGCGTACGCTCGCTCACGGCATCAGCTTGTAGTCCGCTGAAGATGACATTGCCTCGAGGGCTGCACACGCTACTCTTCGCCATTGGTTCCGTCGTCGGCCGAGGTCGCGGACACGTGCGGAACAGCGTGGAGCTGACTCGTCTGAATGACCTGATCGTATGATCTCAAGCAAACCGGCAGAGGCCCGCTCGTACGGCGATCCCCAAGCAAGGTAGCACGGGCCGTTACACTGGTATTCGGATCGTCCCTTCCGGCGCGAAGCACCCGCACGTCGCTTCCGTCTGAGGAAGCAGCGTCCGTCCCGGCGAGCATTCGCTTCAGCGCTCGCCCCACACGATCGACACTCTCATCTAGATGCTCAGTCGCGACGATGCCTTCTAGGGCTGCACGTACGCCCGAATCAAGGCTCAGCATTTGCACTCTGCCACCGCTGACGAGCGACGGCACCAACAATGAAGTGTCATAGAGCTCAACGTGGACTCGATAGATAGCGTTCAGGTGATGGTAAGCGTAGGTTATCGTCAGCGCTCGGTTACCGTTGACAAGGGTGGCCTTCCGAGAGGCCTCAGAGGTCTCCTGATCAGTCGATTCAAACTCCCGGGTGAGGGTTACCTGGCGGCTCGCTGTGTACTTCTCTGACAGCTTTAGGGTCGTCTTCTCCACCCTGTCGGCGAGTTCTTCGAGGCTGTCGCTTTCAGCGCCACCTTCCGTGCTCTTGCGACTCGAATCGGCGAAGTTTCTCGTTCTCTCACGGCTCCACTCGATGGACTGATCACTGTTGGACACTAGCTTCATTTGCCTTTGAAACTCGAGATTGAAGTCGACCGCCGACTCTGCGGTCGAACTCTCTACAGCAACACTCTTGTCTACACGTTTCGATGTCTGAGCTCGCGTCAGCTTGAACTGAACCTCGCGCGTCTCGCCTGGCGTTAGCGTCACGGTGCCGGCCGGACTGCCGACAATGTACTTCGAAAACGTCGACAGTACGCGAAGGGTCTGGACGATGTGGACTTCGTCTTGCGTCGACCGTGCCGTAAGCGACTTCGGGGGCTCCAAGGTAACCTCGATGAGCAACCTTGCTGGCACGGTTTGAGGATCGTCTTTGAGGTCTCGCAGGAGGCCAAGCACACCTCGCGTGCCGAGCAAAGGCCAATGAATCGATTCGCGTTTGAAGCTAAGCACGGGAATGTCCTCACCGACCGGCTCTCCCACTAGCTGGTACGCCTGTAGCCTATGGGTGAGGTCGAAGGAGAAGCTCTTGTCTGAGCCATGAGGACGCAAGTTCGAGAGCAACTCGTTGAGTTCGCGTACTTCGCCTTCACTGTAGTCATCGGCCCAAAAGGGGAGTTCGTCCCACGCAAGCTCTCGGCGCACATCTTCGGCGTTCGCCCCAAGAGGTGAAGGCAGTGCGCCGTTCGGCGTCGACACTCGAACTACACGTGTCCCATAGAGGACTGACGGTACAGCGTGGTCGCCGAAGTCTAGACTACTGAGTTGCGGCACATCCGACATAGCGCTTTGTATCCTCGTATCGAAAGCTCTGAAATAGGAGGGCGTCCTGTGTTCTTGGCAGCCTCTCTCCGGAATACGTCGACCAAACGTCCCAGTGGAGTTTCCTACGGAACCTTAGAAACTCCCACTGACCTGGACCGTCAAGGTCCGTCCACGAGACTGATTGCGCAGCTCTCTAAACGCCAGCTGCGCCGTGTTGCGCGGACCCGCAAACACCAGCCGATCCCGCGCCTCACCTCCCCGAAAGAGATCTTCCACTTGGAGGCGAATGCGAAGACCTTTGACTGCGCGCGTCTCAATGAAGGCATCGGCGTCAAAGCGTTTCCCTCGAGCCTCTTCCTCATCAAGCCCGAACGAGGGAAAATCAGGAAGCGTAAAGGCCACGATTTGCCAGGCAAATTTGGCCTTTTGAAGATCCTGGCGCAAGGTCGCGAAGAAGGTCCAAGGACGTTCACCCGACAACGCCCGGGAGACTCCATTCAAAGGGTCATTCACGGACGAGGTTTGCCACGATCCCTCTAGATCGAGCCGGCCATTCGCCAAGCCAAGTTCATCTAGCGAAAGCGTGGCCTCGCCGCGCATACCCGAGCGTCGGCCCGATCCGATGTTGCCGGGCACTTCGAGAATGCCTTCCAATGGCAAGACATCCTGCACGTCCTGGATACGGTCATGAAAGCCCGTGACGCTCAGGACACCAAAGCTGCCAAAGCGATACTCGAGGGTCATGTCGACGGTCAGCGTGCGCTCTGGGACCAGATTGGGGTTGCCAAGAGACAGTTCCACATCGCCCAAGTCTGCCCGGCTCACAAAATCGAAGAAATCGAGCTGCGCCACCTGGCGCAGCACCCGTGCGCGAAGCTGCGTCTTGGGCTTAGGCGAATAGGTTAACGTCAGGCTTGGTTTCCAGAAGAAGAAGCTGCGATCTTCCGCAAAACCGCCGGTTTGGGTAATGGTCGACGCTTCACCGGCGGCCATGATGTTGACCGAGACCGCCCCAAGCTTGAACGTGTCGGCCAGGGAGAAATCGAGGCGCCGTTCATCAACCTGCGTGTTTGCACCGGGGACATCCTGCGGGACCAGCGTGTCCCCTTCCAGTTGGCTCAACGCAAACTCGCTGTCCAAACTATTCAGTGCGCCTTCAAGAGAGGCTTCGAACAGGTGCCCCTCGAGACCGGCAAAGTCGACTTCCACGCGCGCGATAGCTTCTGTGTCCAGGCTGTCGAACAGTGTTTCTGTCTCTGTCACGCCTTCCGCGTCAACCGCACCGCGCACCAGAGAGTTGGTTTCGCGAAAGTCAGCTTGGCGATACAGGCCGATGAGTTTTGCAGTCACCTGCTGGCCGAAGGGCCGTTCGATATCGCCGCCGATTTCGAAGGCGACTTCACGATCCTCATCGCCCTGAAATAGTCGGAACGATTCGCCCGCCACGGGCGCACGATCAGACGTTTCACCCCCCGCCTCATCAAAGAACCCGAACGACGCGTTCAAGGCATACTTGGCGACCCCACGCTTGGTAGTTGCGATGAGCGAGACGTTCCCCCGTTCACCGGTCTCTTCAAAAATCTCGTCACGGAATTCGAGGCGCTCATCGGCCGGATCCAGCAGCTGCTCATCCCGCTCGAAGATGCGTTGGTAGCGACTGGCGTCCACAGCAAGCGTGTAGTCGATTCCGGCGACAGCGCTCGAGTAGCTCGCTTCGCCAAACGGTAGCGCTTTGCGCTGTGGCTGCAACGTCGACAGGCCGAGCGTCCAGGCGCCAGACGCAGCGCCTGCTTTGCGAATGACATCCGCTACGACCGTTTGCCCTTGGAGGTCGAGACCACCCACTTGGCCGCGAATGAGATCGATGCGATCGACATCCGCGGCGGGAATGCGGCCAAGAATGCTGGAGGGGTTCTCGCTCTTGGCGGACACGCGCTCACTGTTGATCAGGACATTGCCTGCCGCCCCGCCGAAACCTCGAGTATCGGCACCGCCGCCGTCATCGAGGGTGAACCCTGGCAAGTTCTCGACCATGTCCAGCGCTGTGACCGGCGCATAGCGGGCAAAGAAGTTGGGCGAGTAGCTGACCGTGCATGCACCGCTTTCGCAAACCGCTTCTGGCGGATCGATCGCACTCTGCGCGAGCGCCAGTGTGGAATGCACCAAGGCGCAGACCAGGAGCGCTAAGGCCAGATGGGTAAGACGGAAAGCGAGCACTGGGAACAACTGGATAGCGAATTCAACAGATCACGGCGACACCTCGCCCGCTAGTCTACTCAGCCAAGAACGGGGACGATACGGGCAATGGCAGCCTTCGTGGTGCCAGCAACAGCCCGCATCCCCCCTTCCGGTCAATAGAGGACCTGCCTGTCCCTAGTGGGCCACAGGGCGAGCCAACGGCCCCAACGGAACCCGATCATCGTCGTTCGGCGACGCCTGCGACGCGTTGCGCCAAAGCCCGCAGTCAACCGTCTTCTCTAACGTCGATGGCGTTCAAACCATCTCTCGCTACATGACATCGCATCAGTTGATGGGTGGCGGTGAGAACAGCTTTCTCAAACCAGCCCCTACACCACTGCTCGGAGGCTTTGATGATCCATCCGCCGATCTTGCTGGCGCTTGTCGGAGCTCTGCTCACTACGGAGAACGCGGCTCGAATTGACAGCCAGGGAAGCACAGCCGTGCAGCAACGAACCGTCCAGCATCTGGACGTACTTGCCCGCGAAACCATGATCGCTGAGCACCCATCAGGCGCCCTGTTCGTCGCCGGGCACGGCGGCGGCAAGTTAGGCGATCCACCGCTACTGTGGAGGAGCGACGATGGCGGCCTCACTTGGGCGCGGATCGAGGTAGGAAACGGGGCCGACGGCGCTAACGGCAACGCCGACGTCGATCTCGCCGTGGGCCCAGACGGCACGCTCTACTTCGTGACCATGGGCATTGACCTCAACACGCACAAGGGCACTCACATCGCCATCGGTGTGAGCGCAGACGTTGGCGCTACCTGGCGCTGGACCTACCTGTCACAAGACACCCTAGACGACCGGCCTTGGGTCGGCGTCACACCGCAGGGCACTGCACACGTTGTGTGGAATGATGGCAAGGGGGTGAGCTACGCCGTGAGCACAGATCGCGGTGAAACATGGCATGAACGCGAACGCATCTACCCGAAGGGATGCTCGAGCCATATGGCGGTGGGCCCCTCCGGAGAACTCGCCGTTCGGATCACGCCTGACTCCGCTTCGTCACACCAATATGACGAAGGCGTCGAGTTCTTGGCAGTCAGTGTAGATGACGGAGACACGTGGCGCGTCCACGATGTGCCGGGGGAGCGCTACTGGGATCCGGATTGGGAGTACCAACACAGCGCACCGCGCTGGGTCGAGCCAGTGGCATGGGACGCTGCCGGCGCGCTGTACTTGTTTTGGAGCGAAGATCGAGTCCTCTACACTGCCCGCTCGCTCGACCACGGTACGTCCTGGAGCACATGGCGCCTCGCTTCGGAGCCACACTTCGCCTACTTCCCATACCTTGTCGGAGGTGAGGACGGCAGGGTGCTGGCCACGTGGCACACCGGGTACAGGAGGGGACCTACGTCGCTGAACGTCGCCCTACTGGACTTTGGTGACGAAGCACCGCGCATGCGTAGACTGACCTCCTTTCTTGCCGACTCCTGGAGCAGCGAGCCAAGGGTGCAAGCTGCCGCCGGAGAGTACTTCCCTGCAGTCTTCTTAGCAGACGGCGATATCGGCCTGGTGTCGACGATCGAGGACCGCGAAGAGAAGCGCTTCGGTTTCCAGTGGCGGCGCCTAAAGCTGGCGCACACACCTGGCAAGTAGGGCAGATCGAAGGGCCAGAATCCGCCCCTTAAACCGATGTCGGGCGTATGCCATCTAAAGGACCATATCCACAAAGCTAGGGAGCACAGCATGAGTGTCGTTGGAAGATCGGCTCCAGACGCCGCCGCCCAGTCGCTCATTAGGCGCGGCGCGCTTGCAGCATGTGCCATGGTGCTATTGATCGGGACAGCGAACGCAAACCGCAACGATGAGTGCCTTGACACGAAAGAAATCTCGAAGGAAATCAACCTCGATGGCATCCTTGGCATCGCCGTCGACGCTGGCGCAGGCTCGCTTACGGTCATCGGTCGGCCCGGGTTAGCTACCGCTCAGATAAGGGGCGTCGCGTGCTCTCGACGCGCTGGAGACCTGGACAGAATTTCCCTCGAGTCGCGCAACGACGGCCCAACCCTGACCTTGCAGACGGTATTGCCGCCCCCCGTTGCGTCCAGCATCGGCAACCTAAATGCCAGGCTCGATCTGAAGGTGGAGGTACCAAGCGCCTTTGCGCTAAGCGTCGTTGATACTACCGGTTCCATGAAGATCGACGGCGTCGCGTCGGTGGAGATTGACGACGGTACGGGATCGATTCAGGTCAAGGATGTGCCAGGTCTCGTTCACGTGGTCAAAGACACCAGTGGCAGCATCAAGATCCTGCGAGTGGGAAGCGTGCGCATCGACGAGGACGGCTCGGGCTCCATCAGCGCGTCCGTCGTCGTAGGGGATGTTCATGTGGGTCGAGATGAGTCGGGAAGCATCGCCGCCAACGATGTGGGCGGTAGCTTCACGGTGCTAAGCAATGCCAGTGGTGGGGTCCGCTACCAGAACGTCGCCGGAGACGTACGCGTTGCTCGCACGCCAGGATCGAACTGACCGAGGGCTTCGACGGCCGCTGCCGCGCATCGTCCCCGCCACGCTCTGCATGACCCATCCAGATCGTGAAGACGGCGGTTTGGCTGGTAGCGTCCCTGGCGGAGTTAGCTATCGCAGCAATGCCGCCAGCCAATACAACATAACTCCCCTTGCACCTTGCCTACCTAGTGGGCCGCTTGGTAAGTAAGGTAACGCTCAGTCTGCGTAGGGGCAGACCCGAAGGGCGAGTAGCTGAGCGTCACCTTGTTTACCAAGCGGCCCACTAGCCCGCGTCTCCCTCATTCCTGACCCGCCATAGCCCGATCGCGAACTCCACCTAACCTGTACGTCGGCAGTGCACGCGCGAGTCTACTGTCGCTGGAAGGTGGCGTTGGCGGTACCATCCGCCGTGGCCACCGGCTGACACAGCCCACCGCGAGCCACCAACGATTAGGAGCGGATGCATGGTTACTCGGTTCTCTCTCGCCGTCGCAGCTCTCTTGCTGAACGCTGGCATCGCCTCAGCACAAGTCGAGTTTGGCACTGACCTGAAGAGCAGCTGCAAAGAGATCGAAGGCGCCATGAGTGCCAACAACCTCAACAGGGCCCTGGAGCAAGCACGCCTGTGCGTGACGGCGCTGGAACAAGAAGCCGAGGGTGCCCTCAAGGAGCTCTTCCCGGAAAAAGTCGCTGGCTACGACCGCACCGATTTCCGCCAGGAGCAAGCGATGGGCTTCGCCAATACCACCGCGACCTACCAGGGGGGTGAAGGCACCATCCGCGTCGAGCTGATCGGCAGCGCCGGAAGCGGTGGCCTCGGCGGTATGGCTGAACTCGCCCGCATGGGCATGGCTGCCGGCGGCGGCGCGATGCGTGTGGATGGCCTCGAGGCCATGATGGACGACCGCGGTGCCGTCACGATCTTCTTGGCCGACGGCTCGATGCTGAAAGTCTCCAGCCGCGACATGAGAACGCGCGAGGCCGCCACCAAGGGCTTGCCGCCGTTTCTGAATGAATTCCCCGTTCGCGAGATCAGCGACGCGCGCAACCAGTAGCGCCGAGACCTGGTCGCCGTGCTCCAGGACCAAGACCGCTCCAGACCGGCTGTGCAACGCATTGCCCTTGGCGGCGTACTGGCGCCGGGGCTGGCGCTGCTCGCACGCCTGGCGGGCATGTTCGTCGCAGGCCATTGCTGCGTCCCCGAGGGCAGCGGTCTCGCCGGCCCCGGTATCGTCGTGGGCTACGGCTTTCTCGCCGCACTCGGCGGCCTCGCGGACGGGATCGTACTTGCCTGCCTCCTCCCTTGGCGCACCCTCCTGCCGGCCAGCGTCCTCGCCGGGCTCGGCGGTACAGTGGTGGCCGTGGCGCTCGTGCTATCGATCATAAATGGCGCCAACCAGTCTTCCGAGGCGCTTGCTCAAGCCTACGAAAGGCTACCTGTCTTCGAGCTTGACCTAACACTATCAGACGGTAAGCCATTCGACCGGTTCACGGCCAGCTGGGCCACGCGCGAGACAGCGCAGATCCGAGACGGCGCACCTCCCTGTCGCCGCGAGCTCCCGGGCCAGCAGGCGGTTCAGCTCCTCGAGTCACTGCGCAGCGTCGAGGGTGTAACGCTGCGCAGTCCGCAGCCCTGCGCGGCTCACCCCGGCTCGCCAGTACAGACACTGAGCTTTCGCATCGAGGAAGGCCGCCCCCCGAACACTTCAGCAGCATTCGCCATCAGCGCCGCTTGCCTCGCCGCGACGCCAGCGCTCGGAGCACCGCTAGAGGCCGCCAGGCAAGCCCTTCGCCGAGGGGGTAAGTGCCTCCCGTAGCAACGAGGTGATGAGCGAGCCCACGACGGCCGCTGAGCCCGTCACCCCTGACGTGGAGGCCCTCACGAGGAACCCGCATGAGAATAGCTCTGCCAACCGCCCTGTGCGTAGCAGCGAACGTCGTCGCGACATGTGCCATTGCCCAAGCCGAGGAGTGCACCCCGACAGCTGAGCGCCACGCCGTCCAGGTCACCCATCCCGGAGGAAGCCACCGCCGTCCCGCCGTCAGCGGGGAGAATGACTTCTATCAGTCACTGGACAACGGCTGGGTGTTTGCCCTCCAGCGAGCAGAAACCGGTTGGCAAATACGACTATACGATGGCGTGCCCGAGCAGGGTGCCGTAGATCTCACGCAGCTCACCTCCCCTGCGCGGAGCCCCCAACCCCCGGGATCTCTTCGGCTGGCATTTCCGTAACAAGGACAACACCGGCCCAAACGAGGGTTCCGTCAATGCACCGCAGGAGATGCGCGCCTTCGCTATCTCACCAGGACTTGCGGGTACGGCAGGGCTCAAGCCCTCCAACGGATCACTCGAACTCGGTCCCGACGATGGCCTGGGCATGCTTAAGATCACCGACTACGGCCTACGCAACCCCATGCCCGGCACGCGAGCCGTCATGAACTACGTCGAGTTTGAAGCCTGCCTGCGCTGGCCCCGACCGACCGAAGAGGTAGAGAGGATTCGCGACGAGCAGAGCCTCGCGTTCAACCCAGTGGATCACGAACTCTTTGCCAGCTGCGGTCTCGACCTGCGTCGCTACGCGCTGGACGCCGGCTACGCTCCGCGCACCTTAGGCGGTGATTTCGATGGTGACGACAGCCTGGACGAGGCGGTCCAGGTTCGCGACAAGGCCACCAACAAGCGCGCGATCGCTCTCTGTCGCGCTGGCACCTGGCTCCACCTCATCGGTACCGAGGTTATCCCAGGTGATCTGCGCGAAGACTACGTGGATCAGGTGGAAGCATGGCATTGGATCCACTCTAGCGAGGATCTGCCGCGCCGCCTGGTGGGATTCGACCTACCCCGGTCGGATGGCGACATGCTGGTCCTCGAACGAATCGAGAAGGAAGCCGTCGTCCTCTATTGGCGCGATGCATCGCTGGGAGCTCAACAGATGTACCGCTATGTCGAACCGTAGCCTCGCCATTCGCGCTGCCTTGCTGGCCATCGCAGCCTCAGATGCCCTGGCTGACCCAGCCTGCCTGGGAGCCTGGGTCAATGAAGCTGCGTCCCTTGGCGGCCGTGCCGCCGGCAGCGCGAGCTTCGTGCGTGCGGTTACCGATGACCTGAGCTTTTCCTTGGTGCCCAACGCATCCGGATGGCAGGTGCAAATGCTGGGGCCCGACGGTCAGGCCATTCCCACGCGTCCCGTCGCGAGCGGAATTCCGCCAAGGCGCGGTGAGAGCGCCCCGGGCCGCGCCTTCATCTTCGGCCCTGACGTGATGGACCCGGCCTTGAACCCGGAACTACAGGTTCCCCGAGCACCAAAGGGCCAACCCGCTAGCGTTGCTTCCGTCGAACCCGCGCCAGGCTTGCAGGGGCGTGGCTGGCTGATCATCGAGGACCGTCGCTTCGACCACGATGCGACTCACCGACGCGGCCATCTGCAGTTCCGCGGCTGCGTTCATTGGAACTTAGGCCCGCGCGAACCGGACCTGACCCGGTATCCGCACCCGGAGGATGATCTGGTCAACTTTCCAAGCTGGGTGGTGCTGGAGTTCGAGGCCTGCGGCCTTGGCTACGATTGGCTTCTGTCGTGCGAATGCCACGGGCAGGTTATCGACAACGCGCGTGGTTGGAGCCCGACCTGGACGGTGACGGCCGCGCGGATCTCGCGGTCCTGATCGATCGGGTGGCAGGCTCGGGCCAGGGACTCGCGCTCTGCCTGCGCAAGGACAAGCGCCTGACCATCGTGAACGCTACGGACTCCACACTGGGCGGTCTTGGTACCTTCCTGCGCAATGCCGACTGGTGGAACGTCGACGGACGCACCATCGTGATCGGCACTGAGGACGCAAGATCGATCAAGGTGCATCTCGACGAGCACGGCTCTCCTATTGTGTTCGGTGGATAGCGCTTACCGCTTGATCGTGGGCCGCAGGCTAGCTGCGTGACCGTTGCATACGTGCATGCCCTGCGGTCGGTAGTCTGCTTGGGAGAGCGCGCAGTAGCAGGCATCACCACCACCGTTTGCGCTCCCTGCTCACGGCTAGCATGCTCGTCCCTTCACCCCGGAACGAGACCCGACCAATGGCGAAGACACGCGCCGCCTTCATCTGGGCCGCCCTGCTGCTCGCTACATCGCACGCTCCCGGCGCTGATCTACCACCGCGCATACGCAGCGCCGCACTGCTCGAGACCATCGCCACTCAGGGCGAGCACTGCGGGCTGCTTCGCCCATGGCAAGCCCTCGCACTGCGCGCTGCCAATCTGAACGACGTGAGACCCTTGACCGGCGAAGCCTGCATGCAACTGATCGAGGCCGCCGAGACACAGATCGCGTCCACCCCATGCGACGCGCCAGCCCTGACCACGTGGATAGAAGGCGCCGCCCGGGGTTTCGAGCAGGAGATGCTGCCGCCCTACCTCATCGCCTACCTCACCCTCGTAGGGCGGGAAGGTCCACCGCAGGTCTTCGGCCAGGCCACCGCTCGCCTGCGCTGTCGATCGGCAGTGCAGCGCATCCGCGATGAGCCCAGCGAATCCTCTCGTCCGAACACCATTGAGATCCAACCGTCGACTAGGGCCTGCGCCCGCCTTCGCCTCACGGTCTCGTTACGTAATCAACTAAGTTTATAATTACAACACTAGCCTGGATCCTGACGGACTCAGCGTGCTCGCCGCGCTAGTCTCAAGCGTCATCAGCACCAGCCCATCGCGATCTCAGACAGATATCGAAGGTGAGGGCGTTGGTGCAACTTCGATGGATGCGCGGCCGTGAGGCCAGTCCGCGCCCAGCCGTCTCGCCCGGACGGGGCGACGCCAACTCGACCCTAAGGGGTGATCGCGAGGCCATCGCCAGCATCGAAGACGCCCAAGACACCCTCGCCATTGCCGGCTCAGCCGGTGTGGCACTCTTCACCGCCGGCACAGCGCCGTGCGGATGGCACCGGTGCTGCCGGCATGGCCCCGACGGCCTTCAGCATCGGCACTTGCTGCCGTGGCTGCGGCAACGGGCACAAGGGCCCTTTGTCTGGCACACTAGGCCAAAAATATGACATGGAGAGTCACCGTGACCCTACGCCACCCGTGCCAGTGCGCCGCTGCCGCCCTGCTGCTCTACGCTAGCGTGAGCCTGGGTGAGCAACTCATCTCTCCGAGCGACCCGGCCTTCGAGTACTCCGAGACCGTGCTTCTGGACGTCAATCCAAACCGGGCGCGGTTCACTCGCGAGACCGTGGATTTTTACGCGAACAATTTTGCGCCTGGCGCCAGGGTCAACTTCGCCACCGACGCCACCGCCATTCGGATCGGACTGCGCTACCGAGAGCAGGGAGGCTCCGGGCGCCTGGCACTCGAGGTGGACGGCGCTCTGGTGACTGACGACCTCGGCTCCGACACGGCCATCGGTGAGCTGTGGGTGACGCTCTTCGAGCAGGAGCAAGCGACGGAGCACTCTTTCAGCGTGGTGTTGCCCTACGGGGCTGACGTGGACTTCCTTGGTCTGACCGTCAGCGGCGGTCAGGAAGCGCTGCTGGAGGACCCGGCCCAACGACCTCCCGTGCGCTACGTCGCCTACGGCGATTCGATCACCAACGGAGTCTTCGCCACCACCGTGGCACAGAGCTATCCCTATTTGGTCGGCAACGATCAGAATTGGCAAGTAATCAACATGGGGTTCTCCGGCCAGGTTGTGACGCCTGCCGACGGCAGGGCCGTGGGCGAGCTCGGTGCCGATGTAATTACCGTGGCCATCGGCACCAATGACTTCTGGTTCGTTCCCGGTGAGATCACGTTCAAGGCCAACTACAACGCCTTTCTTGACCAGCTGCGTGCCCTACAACCCGATGTCCCCATTTACGCGATCACGCCAATTTGGGCCGTGTACGACGGGTATGACTATTTCGGGACTCAGCTCGAGGACTATCGACGATACATCCGTGAATTGGTTGCCGAGCGCCAACGCACTGATCGACGCCTTCGTCTACTCGAGGGCTACGACATGGTGCCGCCGGCGGGCCCCTACTATCCCGATGGCATTCACCCCAGTGATGTCGGTTTTCGCTTCTACGCGGCCGCAGTCGGGCGGCGTAACCTGGCTCGCAATGGCGGCTTCGAATGGGATGATGGTGGCGCCATCTGGGTTGACTGGGGCAACACGCAGATCGTCGATACACGCCCGGCGAGCGGTGCGTCCTCCCTACGGGTTGGCCCCGGTCAGGGAGGCCGGGGGCAGGCGGTGGGAGGCCTCGAATCCGGGCAGTGTTACGCGCTGCAAGCACGCGCTCGGCAAGTCGACGCGGATGGCCACGCCTGGCTCGGTGTGTCGTTCTACAACGATGCGGGCACGGAGATCCAGAAGGAACAATCGCTGATTCCCGCGGGCGCGTACCAGAGCGTATCCGTGCCCTTCGTGCCTCCTCGCGACTACGACAGTGCGACCCTATGGACGTGGAAAGAGGCCGGCGGTTACTCGCAAATCGATGCCGTTACCCTCAACGAGTCAACCGGCTGTACGCAGTCACCGATACGCGGCGTCGGCTATCACCCGCTGAGCGTTTGCGAGGACCTCGTCGCGCTCGCCCCAGCTTGGCACTATAACTGGACGCCACTGGAGGCGTGCACTTTCGCCCCTGAACAGGGCGAGTTCATCCCGATGATTTGGGACGAGTGGTTTCTGGCCCCCGAACAGTACGAGAAGTACATCGCGCCGCTGATCGACGCGGACTATCCCGCGCTGCTCGGCTTCAACGAGCCAGACCTTGCCGAGCAAGCGGATATGACGGTAGCCCAAGCCCTCGATCTGTGGCCACAGCTGGAAGCCACCGGATTGCGCCTAGGCAGTCCGGCACCAACGCAGGGCGGGACGGCATGGCTGGAGTCGTTTCTGGCCGGTGCCTCCGAGCGCGGACATAGAGTCGATTTCCTGGCCCTGCATTGGTACGGCGACTGCACGGACGTCGAAGACCTCCGGGCCTTTCTGGCCTATTGGGATCGTAAGGAGATGCCCATGTGGTTGACGGAGTTCTCGTGTTACGCCCGTGGCGAGGCAGTAAATCGAGATTTTCTGGAGGCCGCGATACCGGTGCTGGAGTCCTTTCCTAGACTCGAACGCTACGCCTGGTACGCGAGCCGCACGGAGGCGCCCGTGTACGGCGGGGCCGACATGATCGATGAGCACGGCGCGATCACCACGGTCGGTGAGTTCTTCCGAACCTTGCCCCGCTACCGCACCGAGCGCTGACGGATGACGCAGAACAGTCCGAACATCCGCAAGTAGGCTTGCGCACCGGGGCACGCGTAGGGCTAGAACTGGGCCTCTAGAATCACACCCAGCGTACGCGGCTGACCCACCGTACCGAAGGTAGCTCCCGGCTGAATCGCGTTCGGACCGGTGCTCAGCAGGTACTGGGCGTCGAAGACATTCTGAGCGAAGATGAACACGCCGTAGTGGTCCGCCTTGTACCCAACTCTTGCGTTAGTCACGAAGCGGGAGTCCGTCCTGCCTTGGGGATCGTTCTGCAGCGCAGAGAAGTAGCTCCCTGTGTACGCGGTATCTACCGTCGCCATGAAACCGGATGGATGCCTCCAGGTGCCGCCCAGGGCCCCGCTTGCCGCCGCCTGCTGAGGGAACTCGTTGCCCTGCAGGTTCTCCCCCTGGAACTCGAACACGCCGAGCTCGGAGTCGATAAACCCCAAGGACCCGTAGAGCGAAAGGCTGTCGGTGATATCCCACAGGGTCTCCACCTCCACGCCGAACAACTCCGCCTCTCCGGCGTTGGCGACGAAGCGAAGCAGGGGATTTGCCGGGTCAGGCGCAAAGCGGATCTGCATGTCGGAATAGTCCACGAAGAACGCATTCACGTTTACCGACAAGGTGTCGTTCAGGAATAGCCCGCGAAACGCAACTTCGTAGTTAGTGGTGAACTCCGGCGCGAACTCGACCGCTTCGCCCGTATCCGGTCGGATATCAGCACCTCCTGGCCGGTACGCGCGCTGTACCGTGGCCGTCAAACCTATCCGATCCGTAAAGTCGTGACGTAGACCCAGCTTCGGCAGAAAGGCGCTGAAGGTGGCATCGGACGGCGGAAAACTCACCTCGACCGGCGGCAGGAAGTCCACTGGCGGGTCAGTGAAGATGTTCTGCGACTCACTCCGGGTGGAGTCTTCGACATCGTAGCGGGCGCCTGCAAGCACAGTCCAACGAGGGCTGAGGTTAATCTCCATATCGGTAAACAGCGCAAAGTTCTCGAAGCTGTTGGCGAAACTATCTTCGAGGAAAAGCACCACGTCCGGGGCCACCAGCCCTGAGCCGACGCGTTGCTGCTCTTCATCGAGCTTGCTGTAGTAGGCCCCAATCAACCCGCGCACGTTGCTCGTATCGAAGCTAAGGCGCAGCTCTTGGGTGAACTGCTGGTCCTGCGAGTTAATGTCAGTGGGAAAGCCCCCGACTGCGAGCGTCTGTTCGATCGGGGCGGTGGTCGATTCCCGGTCTGTGTAGGCCGTGACCGACGTCAGGCTCATTTTCTGGCTGATCTCGTAGTCCACATCGAATACGTAGGAGGTGATGTCCGTATCCGTCAGGTTCACCGCATCCAGCGTGCGCCGCTCGGACACCGGCGGCGGGGTGTTGATAGCGTTGGGGGCCTCCTCAGCCTGGGCGGTGGAGAGCGTGAAGGTGGCCGCCAGGCCATCGAGAGGCGTGAACAGGAGCTTGCCGCGATAGAGGTCGCGATCGTCGCGCGCGATCTCGTCGATCTCGCCGTTCTCGGTGAGGACGCTGATGTAGCCGTCCGTCTCGGTCAAGTCGGTCGCCACGCGGAAGGCCAGCAAACCGTCGACGATGGGCCCGCCCATGGCTGCCGCGTACTGCCGCGTGCCGAACTCCCCCGTGGCCACGCGCGCCCGCCCACTCCATTCGAAGCCTGGATCTTCCGTCTGTACGACCACCGCACCGCCTAGCGCGGCCCGGCCCTGGGTGGTCGTCTGCGGCCCGCGGAATACTTCAAACTGGGCCACATCCCACGTGCTCAGCAAACCCGTCTGCCCGCCGCCGAGCGATTGCACGGCGCCATCGATATAGAAGGCGGAGGTCTGCGAGGTGTCGCCAACGCCGGTGCCGAGGCCGCGTTCCGGAATGCCGCGGATCACCAGGCCGTCAGCGCCGTTTGTCGAGACGTTAGGGATTCGCAGCAGTATCTGCTCGGCGTCCGTCAGGTAACTCTCGTCAATGACCGCGCCCGTCAGTACGGAGACGCTGGAGGTGGTCTCCTGCAGCGAGCGTTCTAGCTTCTCTCCCGTCACAATCAGGGTTTCCAGGCGGGGCGTAGGGGGCGGGTCCTGGGCCGGCGGCAATGACCGAACGGGGGTGGGCGCCGGGTCCGGAAGGGCTTCGATTGTGTAGGCACCGTTGGGAAGCTCCTTAGCCACCAGTTGCGTGCCCGCCAGCATGGTCGTGAGGGCGTCCGCCAACGACGACCGCCCACGCAAGGCTGCCGCCCGCTTGCCCTGCACGAGCGAATTCGGCGCCAGGATCTGGATGCGGTACACCTCGGAAAGGGTGAGCAACGAGCTGCCGAGGGGGCCCGCGGGAATGTCGACGGCGGTGTCGAGCTCTGCCTGAGCGCCCACAGACCCGCTGAAGCAATATCCTATGGTGAACGCCAACAGGAGCGCGCCGCGCCCGAGGCGGCTGGTCATCTGTTTGAAAAACAATGGAAAATCCCTTCGATCGATCACAGAACGGACCCTCCTGGCGGACGCGGCAGACTGCCGCAACGTAGGCCGAGGAGGGCTTGCGAAAATAGAAATCATTCGCAATCTCGTAGGGATGACCCCTGGCTGAAGGGAAATGACCCCCTCGGCGGCGGATTCTCCGCAGCCCCTGGACCGACGGGATCAGTCGGTCGCTTTGCGATACAGGACGATGCGGCGGGGCTCGCTGTCGTCCACCTCGATCGGGAAGACGTAAGCGAGCGTGTCGAGCAGCCCCTCGCGGTCGGTGGCATCGAAGGACGCGGTGATAGTCTGCCCGGCCAAGGTTGCCGCGGTTGCGTCGAGGACGATCGGGCGATCGGAGTAGCGGTTCGCGTCCGCCACAAGCTCTTCGATCGTGGCCCCATCGTAGACCAGGCGGCTCTCACGCCAGGCGGCGACCTTCGCAGGATCGATGGATTCCACCGGGCGTAGGCCCTGCGTCCGCGTGGCGGCCACCTGCGTCCCCGCCGCGAGCAGCCGCCGACTCGGGCGAGCATGGTCGGACGCGCTCGCGTAGCTGACCTCTACCGTACCTTCCGCCACGGCAACGCGCTGAACGCCACCATTGCTGCGCACCTCGAACTCGGTGCCGACCGCTGTTGCCTTGAGATCGCCCGCGGAGACAGCAAAAGAGCGCTCGGGATCGGAGGCCACGGCGAAGATAGCCGCCCCCGACACCAGTTCGGCCGTGCGGGAAGTCTCGCCGTAGACAACACGAAGCTCCGTCGCTGCACCGAGCGTGATGCGCGTTCCGTCGACCATGGTGACGGTATCGATCTCGGCGGTGGCGGTGGCGTACGTGCGTTCGATGAGCACCGGGGTCGGAGCACCGCCCTGCAGGAGGAAGAGAGCTGCTGGGATTGACGCCAAGAGGGTGAGCGCGACCGCCGCGATGGCGAGGTATCCTGGCCTTCGGTGATTTCCAGCTTCGCGAGCTACCGGCCCCGCTAGCTCGCAAGGCAGCAGGTCAGCGTCGATGTCCTGTCGTTGGAGGTGATCGTATGCCGCGATGAGCGTCTGGCTCCGCTCCCAGGCTGCGGCATTGCGGACATCCGCCTCCAGCCAGCGTTCGAACGCGGCGAGGTGCTCTGCTGACGGTTCTTCGGCGTCGAGCTTCTCCCGCCAGTCGTGCGCCGCCTGGCAGAGAGCCTCGCGCTCAGTGGGGTCGTCGATGCTCATCACTGTCCATCTGCGCCCTTGCGCATAATGTGGAGCTCAATATCGCGGTAGGCCCGCGAGATGTGTCGTGTGGCCGGGCTGCGCGCGATGCCCAGACGCTTCGCCACCTCCGTGACCGTGAGGCCTTCCACGCGGTTGAGCAGAAACGCTTGGCGCCGCTTCTCGGGCATCGCGCGCAGGGCCTCGTTGATCAACCGCAATTCCTCCTCTGCTCCTAAGACCCTTTCGGGTGATGAAGTGTCCCCCCTGCGGGGGAAAAAAAGCTGCTCGATCTCGAAGTCGAAGGCGCTGCGCACATTCTCGTGGCGGCGGCCCTTCAGACAGATGTTGCGCGCCGTGCGCCAAAGGTAGGCCTTCAGGTCGTCGATATCGCTCCAGTCGCCGCGCTCGAGGACGCGCTGGAAGGCGCGCTGGGTGACGTCCTCTGGGTCGGGGGGACCGTTGCCAAACATCTTGCGTAGCGTGGCGATGATCTGAGGGGCGTGCGCCTCGTAGAGGGCGGCGATCTGGTGGTGTTGCGGCGCCTTGGTCATGGATTGCACAGGATAGGACGGATCGACGCCCCGCCCAAAGCTCACCGCGCTAAGCACCAGCAGCGGCTTGCGATAACACAGAGCGCTACGGCACCGGAGGTCTCCAACGTCTAAGCTAGCTCATGCCACGCGGCCCACGTTGGACCACCGAGACCTCGATACGCCCTAGCCACTAGCTCGGTGCGTTGCGCGCCCTACCGGTCGTACACTGCGTCGGCGTCGCCGGGTTGCCGACTGCCAAGACCGATGGGCTATGGGCAAAGACGACACGAAGCTGCCGTTCGTACGAGTCCGAGAAAGCTAGGAGCCGAGAGCGCAACCTTCCAGATGAAATCGCCGATTCGCACACTGCTCTGGTCCATACTCAGCCTTGGGCCGACCTCGCTATGGGCAGCGACGGGGCCCGAGGCTCTTCAGATCACCTTTGGAACCCGTTCTCCACCCGGCGAGCCAAGCGCAGTCGCCGACTTGGGTGATCATCTAGTGGAGGCAGAGAACGGGGACATTGTTGTCGCAGGCTACGGCGCCTCTTACTACTCAGATACGGGCCAACGCAGCAAGCCGTTGATCGCACGCTTCAGTCGTGATGGGCGAATGATCTATCAGCGGATTCTGGAGGGGTTCGAGAACTATAGGGTCGAGGATCTGCACGCTGGCCCGACCGGGGAGCCCCGAGTCGTTCTCAGTGCGCCCAAGGGGCAGCGCGCCGGCTCAGTCACAGAACAAACGATCCACCTATTCACGATTGATGACGGCGGTTCAACCAAGCGCACCCTGGCGGGGTCCGTCAACCCGAGAGACCCGTGGTCCTCCATGCGTTCGGCGGACGATGCGACCGCGGATCTGATCCTTACGTCCTTACCCACCGCACTGGCAGAGACCCATGCACGTTCGCTCATTCGCCGCCGTTTCGAAGTCGCTGCGAGTGGCGAATGGCAACCTCGCTACGCGCCAAATCCCCGGTCCACGCATCTGTGGCTCACGGGAGAAGGCGATGTCGTGTACCGACAGGGGAGGCCAGCCGGCATTCGAAGGGTGAATGCCAGTGGGCACATCGCATCGGTATTGACGTTTGGGAAGGAGCAGTCGCGCAGTCAGGTTGCCATGGCGGACGATCGCATCTTCGTGGTGGACCCCCCTTCGCGCCGCAGTGGCGGCCACGCGCTCGTGCACGCGTACTCGATGGAAGGTCAGCTCATGTGGCGCCAGTACCTGGGCCCCATCGAGGGATTCCTAAGGCCGCTACCGCTACGCGATGGCGGTCTGCTGGTGGCGGGCGCCTATGAGGGCAGCCCCGCTGTCGCCCGCTTCGACCGCGATGGACGCATCAGCTGGTACGAGCGCTTCCAGTCCACCAAGCTCGTCACCCGCATCAACGCTGTGCTTGAGCTGCGCGATGGATCGATCGCACTCACTGGCCAGACCGGCCCAAGCGAGTACGCGGACTCACCTAGCGACGATGACGGGTTTCTGATCGTGACAGACGCGAATGGCGAGGATCTTCGCACTATCCAACCATGTCTTGTCGATACGCAAAGGCTGACGTCCCTGCGACAGGAGCTCGAGGCTCTCACAGGCATTCGCGTCACGCGACACGCCACATATCGCAGCCGTCCCGACATCGTGCAGGCATCTTTGCCGCCCCTTCACGTACCCGTGCGCCTGTCGGACCGGTGCGCCCCTGTATCGGAGACTCACCTCTTCGCGTTTCTCACGCAGGCCCTGGCCTCAGCCCGTGCCCTATCACTGGAGCGGCCCTACGAGAACGCGTTCATGACCGTGATGGTGCTGCCCGAGAGCGTCTTCTCGGGCCAGACCGCCCCCTACCGTGATGACCACAGACTGTCGGGAGGACCCTCCGCTGCTCTACTGGCCGGGCACCTTAGCGCGCACGCTACCGTCTCCTACCTAGCTGGCGAGATAGCGCCGTTCCTAGCGCTGATGAGAGACGCTGCCCGAGGTTTGCGCGAGCAACTCGACTGGCCCCTGCGTGCTGCCGATAACTACAGCATCGCCGGCGGCGAAGCCCCCTTTGGCGAGAGAGCGCAAGTAGCGAATGCTGCTGTTCAGCAATTCGTCTCCCTCGACAGCGAAGCTCAGACCTCCGTACGGACGCTGTACGCGGACTACTCGTTCGCCGTGAGCCGGCACCCAGACGTACTGCATGTCTGGGGCAGTAGCCGGATCATAGTCGGTCGCGATCGCGTGGCGGACTTGTTTCCTTACTTGCTGGCGCTGCCGGAGCTCAGCGCAGAAATAGAGCGAGCGAGCACCCAGCTTCTGGAGACCCTCAACATCAAGGTCTACAGGCGCGACATCAGCGTGTTGCACACCACGTACCTCAACTCGCTCGTGCGCTTACTGCGGCTCGCAGACGGCTTGAGCGAGGCGCAGCTTCGCGGCGTTCGCGCGGCCGCGGTGGGGTTGCTAGTCGCTCCCGCCCTATCAGCACAGGTGATGCTGGATGGGGAGCAGCGCCGACTGAGGATGCGCCCTGGGGCCGAAATGGAACTATTAGAACTGGTGCTCTCGAAACAGACCGCCCTGGCGCAGCAGGCACCTAGACACGAGTAGTAGCTCGCCTATGGCTGCATTCGACCGCCTTGCCCTGGCGCCCATGCTACTCGCTGGGCGTCACCTTATTTACCAAGCGGCCCACTAGGGTCCGATGAGTCAGGCGCTCCGCGTAGCGATTCAGCTTCCAGTGGCCGGGACTCCAGCCCTTTAGAAATCGCGTGAAGTCCGCCCAGGCCGGGGCGTATAGGGTGCGCCACTCGCCTTCCACCGCCGCCGCGTCCAGGCCCGGGTGTTGTACTTCGAGCGCATCGCTCAAGACGCTGAAGTAGAAAGCGAGGAGCTGCTCCTCAAACGCTTCGCATTGCTCGCTGCTGAGACAGCTCCCAAGGAGGTAGATCAGATCTTTCATGCCACATCCGCCGCCCACGTACTGAAAGTCGACCGCGACCACGGACTCTCCGTCGGGCGCGAAGCAGAAGTTGGCAATTTTGGCATCGCCGTGAACGAGCGTCTGGAACCGGGCCTGCTTAAGCAGTCGATCGATGCTGGCTGCCGAGCTTCGCACTTCCGCGTCCTGAACTCTCTCGAGTTCGTCGGGCCTGGTGTCCAAATGCCAGTAGGTGCCGACATCCCAAAGACCCCGCGGTGAGACGCCTAGGAACGTTGCATGAAAGTGGGCCAACCACCGGATGCAATACTGCAGTTCGGCCAGCGTGACGGAGGACTTTCGCTCTGGGAACCCGGCCGCGTCGAGGTCTTCCAGCGCCATGTAGACCTCGGCACCGGCGGTATCCACCGCATAGCAGTCAGGCACGCGACAGTCGATTCCGCAGCGGTGACTCCACTTGCGATACCAGGCGGACTCGACCTTGTAGGACTTGAGCTTTCGCTGGTGGGAGCGCTCGGTGTTCCAACCTCGCGGGTGCTGGACGGCACTCGGTGGGCACACGTGCTTGATGATGACGGAGTTCACCGCGACGCCTTCGACGCCGTAGCGCCGGATGGTGCCGTACCCGCTCCACAGCGACTGGAGGGTGTCGAGCTGGACAAGCTTCGTCGCTTGTAGCTTCTCTCGCAAGGCTGCTTCGAAGGTGCTCTTCATGACTCGGTTGCGTTTGCGGACTGGGGCGGTGTCTGGGCACCTGATCAGGGGGACGCGAGGACGATCACTCTGCTTGCGTGTAGACGGGCCAGTTGCACGTTAAGCCGTGTAGTGCCTCCTGCGTAGGCGCGACCAGGCGAGGTTCGCCGGTCGCGTCGGTTTCCACGGCGTTGACGTACTTCCAGAGTTGCCCCGTGCCGGCGATGACCTGGCGACCAGCGTCGAAGGCGAGTAGGGCGTCGGGATAGACTCTCAGCCTTGCTAGGGCGGTCGGTTGATCTGGCGCCCAAAGCACAAGGTTGCCGCCCGAATCTGCAATGACAACGGCAGTGCCATTGGGGCTGAACATCGCTGAGCGAACCCAGTCACCGTGGCCTTCGAAGCGGCGAAGCTCATCGCCAGAGCGAGCGTCCCACAGGCGCGCGGTGCCGTCGTAAGAGGCCGTGAGGATCCGGGTGCCGTCGGGGCTGAACACCCCGGAGGTGACTACGCGACCGTGGCCTTCGAAGCGGCGAAGCTCATCGCCCGAGCCAGCGTCCCACAGGCGCGCGGTGCCGTCATCAGAGGCCGTGAGGACCCAAGTGCCGTCGGGGCTGAACACCCCTGAGCGAACCCAGCCACCGTGGCCTTCGAAGCGGCGAAGCTCATCGCCAGAGCGAGCGTCCCACAGGCGCGCGGTGCCGTCATCAGAGGCCGTGAGGA
>JBCCWS010000047.1 GCA_039193195.1 Pseudomonadota bacterium | reverse complement strand
CTAGTTCGCAAGATGGCAGCGGGAGTTGCCACCCTGGCGCTGGCGCAGCCTCGCTGTCCTAGTCGTGAGCCCCCAGCAGCCGGCACGGTCACCACCCACCCTGGCTGACTATCCCGCCGGTCCAAGGACATCATCTGCATGGGCGAAGCAATCCCCACGCAGGATCCCAAAGCCGTAGTCCTCCGCCCAACCATTGGCCTGCGCATTTGGCGGTCGAGCACACTGCAGAAGGAAGTCCCTGATTGCCTGTGGCGAACGCTTGGGGTTGCCGGGCTCGTAGGGGTAGCGCGATCGCAGTGCTGCCACGATGCCTGCGGCGACAGCGCACGCAGTCGAGGTGCCCGTGTCGACGAAGCCACTGCCCTCGGCCTCAGAGCCAAGAAAGTGGGTGTAGGTGACGAGGTCAGGTTTCTCGCGAGTCAGCGTGCCTGGACCGCGCGACGAGTAGCCTATGACGGCATCGTCCTTGCGAACTCCCCCAACACACAACGCCTGCGGATGCGAGTTGGCGCCGTTAATCACGTCGAAACCCTCAACATCCAGCGCGCACCCGTCGTGCGGACATTCGGCGCCGCAGTTGCCAGCAGCGAACACGATGTCCGCACCAGCCGCCGCCAGGGCCGTGACGGACTTGTTGAAGGGATGATTCGGATTGTCGTGATAGCGGCCCTCATGAGTCGCCGGAAAATCCGTCGCCGGATCCGTGACAGCCCAACTGTTGTTGACCACCAGGGAGCGAAAGCCCCTAACCTCAGGCGAAATCTCCGTGAGCAGTGTCGTCAGATGCTTGTAGGACTGGGTGGCAGCGGCGAGCGTGTCGTCGATGTGCGAGCCATCCCCAATGTCCTCTCTCTTGCGACGCATCGCATGATCGAGCAGCGTTGCCTTTGGGGCGGACAGGAGTGCGGCGAATGCGCACTGGGTGCCGTGCCCTACCGGCGCCTTGCCAACGGGGAAGTCGTGACATGGGTCCGGCGTCCAGCTGTACTTGGACTTGAAGCGTACTTGGTGCGGAGGATGATGCGGCAGCTGAGTGCCCAAGTGTTCGACGTTGATGCCCTTGTCCACGATGGCGATCGCTACACCGTCGCCCACCATGGGCTCGAGATGGCTGCTGGGAGCAGGCGCGCCGTGCAGCTGATCCAGCTTTAGAAGGGCTGACACTTCTTCCAAGCTAGCCACCGGGTGGCCGGCTGGGCAGGACTGGGCCCAGCTGACTCTCGGGTTGGAGAAGACCTTGCCTGCTGCGCGCTTGACGAGGCGATCAAGATCGCTCAGATCGATGCGCCCGCGCGCCAGAAAGACCTTGTCAGCGTCCTCCCCACCCCGTGAGGGCGCGATGAGCGACGGGATGACCTCAAAGGTAGTGGGCAGCGTGCCCAAGCGATCGCGAAACAGCGATAGCACCGATTTAGCGTTATCGGATTTGCCTCGTGTGCGGCTGCCAATCGCCCTAGCAACAGCGACCACCTTCGGACTTGCGGGCAACTCCAGCAACACTTCGAGGCTTCTCTCAACGGGCATGGCTTTTCCTTACAAGGCTGGCAATCCACGGTGTGGTGGGACGGCTGCTTTAGCACCTTGGGTTAGGAGTGGACTGAGAACCTGGATCCTCTCACTACCGGCTCGACACTCGAGACCGACGAGCAGCCAAACGACGATGCCGGCACCACCCAGAACACCTCCGTCCGCCCTCTTCCGGCTCACTCAAGCTGGCGTCGCAGGCAGTCCGCGGGATGTCCATCTAACATAATCTAACTCATGCGCCCGCGCCCCGTTGGGAGATACTCAGCTGGTGCGGAGCAGCCAAGAACCGCCGAGCGCGGACCTTAGGAAATTGACCTCTACCGCAACCGCCGACACCGACCGCCAACCTACTCTTTAACCTAGCTTGGCTCCCCGATCCGCCGGAATCTAGCCAATGAGGCGGGCCCCGATACACTTCAATCACTATGATAGCCTAGCAGTGAGAAGTGATAACAACGCCGGAGAGAGGGAGATCAGAATCCTCACCGGCTGGCTCAACCAGCAAGGAAGGCGAAGTAGATGGCAAGCGCAACGATGACATGCCTGGGCGTCATGGGTTTGGTTCAGGAACGTCAGCCGGAGGGGCAAGGCTTCCACACCTGGCAAGCGGTCCTACCCGACGTGCGCCGTGGGGTCGGGGATTCGAGGCGTCTGCGCCGTAGCATTTCACCCCACCTGGCGGGCGTCGCGATTGAGGCAAGCAACATCATCCCCGAAGGCACTACCCGGACACCTGACCATAGGAACGTCGGCGGCAGCCCGTTTCCCCAATCCAAACGTTTCGATATCTTTCTTTTCGACCGCGAACTGCTAACCGTTGAGGGAATCACCGACCCGGTGCTGGAATCCTCGTTAACGCCCTTCAAGTCGACTTCTACCTTGTCGTCTGAGGAGGTTCACAGGGACCGCAGCCATAGTTTCCCCCTGCAGCACGACATGCGCTGGCTTCCAAGCCTTCGAGACCTACATGCCAACGACCCGGACGTGGGTGTCTTCGACCGCGCGCGAGTACTAGACGGCGCTTTTCCTAGGGCACCCACTGACAAGCGCGCACACCGCTGGGCGGTGGCGACGGTGCCGATCACAAGGGGGCAACTGCGAGTCCACAATGTCGAAGGCAGCAAGTTCGAATTCATAGACGACAAGCAGGCAATCGTCTGGCATCAGGACGTCTACAAGTCGTTGCGTTGGTCCTTCGAAGCGGACGCGCCGAAGTTGCGCTTCCGAAGAGCGGCCGATGACGAGGGCACGGTGATCGCGTTAACCGGCGCATCGATCAACATGATGCTACTGAACTGGGACAAGGACGACGTTTTGGCTCCTGCGACCCGCCAGTTCGAGTCTGAGTGGAACGCACTAGTGAGTCGGGGGCCCTACAGAAGCCGTCCGCAAACGCTGGAGCACAGGACTCATATCACCGATTACGACTTTGCCGCCGCGTACTTCTTGGGCCGCGACCTGCCAAACCGACACGTCGTCGTACCTCGCCGACGCTCCGGCCTTGAAGGCGTGTCGACGCGCACCAGCACGTGCAAGAGTCCGAGGCTTACTGACGGCGGTTAGGGGTACGGCGCTCCCCCGCGCGCTCACACGGCGATCGGGCTTCGGCACGATCGCCACTGCGCGAAACTGCCGTCGACTCGACCGGTCGCTGGGCGGCGCCCGGTCAGCGCCACCCTAAATGCCAACGATGTGCCTGGGCGGTGAGCCTCAAAGACCGCTCTCCTGCGACGACTCCAGCGCCACCCCTAGGTGACGCGCAGTGAACGCATACTCGTCCGCCAGCTCCTCGATCACCATCCACGTGGGCTTACCCGAGCCGTGACCAGCGCGCGTCTCGATGCGGATAAGCACGGGCTTGTCGCCCTCATGGGCCTCCTGTAAGCGGGCGGCGAACTTGAAGGAATGCCCCGGTACAACGCGGTCGTCCGTATCGGCCGTGGTGACCAACGTGGCCGGATACGCCGTGCCGTCTTTCAGGTTGTGGTATGGCGAGTAGCCGAGCAGGTAGCGGAACATCTCCTTCGACTCGTTGCTGGAGCCGTAGTCGTCGGTCCAGTAGCGCCCCGCCGTGAAAGCATCGAAGCGCAGCATGTCCATGACGCCCACTGCGGGCAGGGCCACGGCGAACAGGTCCGGACGCTGCGTCATAGCCGCGCCAACCAGCAGACCTCCGTTGGAACCGCCCTTGATCGCCAAACGTTCGCGCGAGGTATAGCCCGCATCGATCAGGTGCTCGGCGGCGGCAATGAAGTCATCAAAGACCTTCTGCTTGTTCATCTTCTTCCCAGCGTCGTGCCACTCGCGGCCGTACTCGCCCCCGCCGCGCAGGTTGGCGACGGCGTAGACCCCGCCCATTTCCAGCCAGGCGAGGCGACTCACGCGGAATCTGGGCTTGAGCGAGACGTTAAACCCACCGTAACCGTAGAGGATCGTTGGGTTAGTGCCGTCGAGATCGATGCCCTTGCGGTGGGTCACAAACATCGGGATCTTGGTGCCATCCTTCGATGCGTAGAAGACCTGCCGTGTCTCGTAGTGCTCTGGGTCGATGTCGAGATCGGGACGGAAGTGCAGACTGGTCTCACCCGTGAGCAGGTCGTAGCGGTAGATGGACGGCGGCGTAGCGAAGCTGGAGAACGTGTAGAAGGTCTGGGTGTCGCCGCGCTCACCGTTGAAGCCCGCTGCCGTGCCGATGCCGGGCAGCTCCACCGCGCGCACTGCTCGCCCCTGCAGCGTGTAGAGCATCACCTCTGACTTCACATCGCTCAGGTAGCGACATACCAGCAGGTTGTTGACCATGCCCACGGTTTCCAGCACCGCCTGCGACTCGGGCACGAGCTCGCGCCAATGCTCCACTGCCGGCTGGCGCAGATCGATGGCAACTACCCGTCCCCGAGGGGCCTTGTAGTTGGTCTTGAAGTAAAGCACCGGGCCATCGTTCTCAATGTAGCGGTAGCTGTTGTCGAAATTATCGATGAGCGGCACGGGCGCCGCGTGGCGCTGCTCGAGGTCTTTCACGTACACGCGGGATCGGTCATCGGTACCGACGCTGATGGCAATCAGGAGATAGCGGCCGTCCCCAGTGACCTGGGCGCTGTAGTTCCAACCGGGATTCTCCGGTCGCCAGTACACCACCACATCGTCTGCTTGAGGAGTACCCAGGCGGTGGTACATGACCTTGTTCTGCAGATTGAGGCCTGTGAACGCCGCGCCTTCCTGCGGGTCGGGGTATTTGCTGTAGAAGAACCCCTGGCCGTGCTTCTCCCAGGAGACCGTCGTGAATTTGAGGTACCGAAGTTCGTCTGCGAGGTCTTCACCTGCAGTGATGTCGCGCACACGCCAGGTGCGCCAGTCCGACCCCGACTCCTGGACGGCGTAGGCTGCGTAGCGCCCGTCATCGCTCACCACCACTTCGCCGAGGGCCCTGGTGCCGTCCTCACTCCAAGCATTGGGGTCGAACAACACGCGCCAGGGCCCCTCCGCGCTGGCCCCTTCGTACATCACGTAGTGGTCCTGCAAGCCACCGTTTCGGAAATGAAACCAGCGACCGCCCACCTCGTAGGGCGCGGACTGCTTTTCGTAGTTCCACAGTGCTGTGAGGCGCTGGCGTAGATCGTCGCGCCCGGGAAGTTGTTCGAGATAAGAGAAAGACACCTCGTTCTGAGTTGACACCCAGTCGCGCACGCCCTCGGCGTTGCGCACATCTTGCTCAAGCCAGCGATAGGGATCGGGGACTCTCACCCCGAAGTACTCGTCGATCTGATCGACCTTCGTCGTGTCGGGATAGTCAACTGACTGCGCCTGAACTCGAAGGCTCGACGACGTGCACACGAGCAACGCGCAAAGAACAGCGGGGAAGGCACGCGGCGCGAGCGGTGGTCGAAGCGTCATGAACATCATGGGTCCTCCTACTGGGGTCGAGACTAGCGCGGTAGGCGCAGTGTTAGGGTCGCGGACGCAGGGCAGCCTCGCGGCCAGGGATAGGATCATCGAAGGAGAAGGGCGTCTCCACCGGTGGGTTCTCCTCGGCTTGCGATATGAGCGTTGCAAGCCTATCCGCGTCCAAGGCAGTGAACGTGCCCATTTGCCGAATGCTCTCAGCCCCACAGTAGCCGACCCAGATAGCCTGCGACAGGACCTCCAGCGCTGTGTCTTGCTGCCCATACTCGGCGCGCACGCGCGCCATCTCGAACAGCATCTGCGCCGTGAACGGATGGCGCTCGCCGTGGGTTTCCCGTGCACTCGTCAACGCCTTCGTGATGTACCCCTCTGCGTCAGCGAGGCGGTCGAGTTGAGCGAGGCAGAGGGCCAGTCGAAAGTAGGCCTTGATCGTGGAAGCGTGCGTTGGGTCAAAGCTGATCGAGAAGCCATCTCCCGCTTCGAGATAGGCCTCGCTCGCTTCCATAGGAAGCCCCTGCGCTAGGTGCGCATCCCCGAGGTGCAGCAGGGACAAAAGCGTGTTGGGGTGGATATCGCCCTCAACCTCGCGCTGCGTCTCGATCACCCGGTTCAGGCGCTCGACGGCCTCGCGAAGGCGACCGGTGAGCAGGTAGACGCGAGCCAAGTAGTACCGGGTGAGCACGGCCCTGGGATGATCCTCGCCCTCCACCCGATTGACTACCGGGATCAGGTCGGTGAACAGCGCTTGCGCTTCGCCGTAGCGTCCCATGTCGGTATACAGCACGCCAAGGTTGCCGAGCGAGCTCAGGGTGCTGGGACTTTCCGGGCCCGTGATGCGCCGCGACGCCTCAATGACCTCCCTCAGGAGCAGGGCAGCGGCTTCGTTGTCTCCCAAGGTCGCGAGCGACCCGGCGAGACTACTCATGGCGTTCAGCGTGCGGGGATGATCGGGCCCCAGCGTGCGTCTCAATCCCTCATACGCCGTCCTGATGTAGGGAAGCCCATCCTCCGCACGTCCCGGCACGCGGTGGCGTCGCACGAAGCGCGAGGCGTGGTAAGACCAGGCTGGCGGTCGAGCCTCGATGGGCTCGTGCCGCAGGTACCGCTCGATATCGCGCGCGAGATCGCGGGTGGAGGCGTAGCGTTGCGCGGAATCCGGGGCGGTCGCCTTCAGCACGATCGCATCGAGATCGCCCGCGATCGTGCGCGCGAGCCCTGCAGGCGCAACGCGTCGCAGGCGCGCGATCACGGCTAGGCACTCTTCAGGCTGCTGAGATAGCAAGTCGCTGGACCGACAGATCGACCGCTGCGCAGGCGTTCGACCAATGCGCCGATCGAGTCGCTGCGGTCGAAGGGCAACTCCCCACTGACCAACTCGCACAGCACCAAGCCGAGGGAGTAGATGTCGCTTCGGGTGTCGAGGACCGTTGCTCGCTAGCGCCTAGCGCCTCCGGGCTCATGTAAACGGGTGACCCCGCGATCGACGCCTGACTGACGATGCCGCGCATGGGATTGGAGAATGCCCGAGCGATGCCGAAGTCGATCCCCTTCGCCACAGGCTCGCTGTCCACCTCGGCGATCAATAGATTGGCGGGCTTGATGTCGCGGTGAAGCACGCCCTTGTCGTGCGCGTAAGCCACGCCGGCGCACACCTGGAGGAATAGGTTCAGGCGCAATTCGATGCTAGCGCGAGAGTCGTCGCACCACATGATCAGGCTGCGCGCTTCCTCCACCAACTCCATTGCCACGTAGGGCGTCCCCTCGCCCGTCGTACCGCTGTCGTAGAGCGACGCACTGTTCGGGTGCTGCATACTCGCCATCGCTTGCGCCTCTAGGGCGAAGCGGGCGCGGTCACGTTCCGTATCGAACGCGTGCGTGACTTTGAGGGCGACGCGCCGTTTGATCGGTTCTTGCTGCTGAGCTAGGTACACGGTGCCCATGCCACCAGCGCCGAGATGGCGAAGAATCTGGTACTGACCGATCTGGTCGGGCACGACGGTACTTCTCGCCGGTGGGATGCTATCCGCTGCACCCTCTGCGTCGGCCGTCTTCGCCATGAAATCCGTCCGCTCTAGGCGGGCGTCCCAGGCGAGCGACCACTCGATGTGGGGCGGCAGCTGGGGTGATGCTCGCCCGATCTCAGCAAGCCGAGCCGCCCGCCTCTCCTGGGGTTGATCTAGGACCTCGTCGACCAGCGACTCGATGAGCTTATATTGTTCTTCGGTCAACATCGTGATGGCAAGCTTGCGCCGCGAATGGAACCTTGGAGGAGACTACCATGCTCGACTCGCCTTCTCGGCTGCAGCGCGCCCTGGTGGCCGCCAGGTATTGCCCGGGCCCAACAGGCTTTCGCCGGACGCCAACCATCACCGGTGGTGTGTGAACCCGGCAATCGACTGTTGGAGATGTCATGTCCTGACTGTGCCAGAATTCCGCAATGGAATTGACGATTGTGAAAGGCAAGACGTGTGACCTCATCAAGGTAGTGAGAGACAACGGCGCGGTCGACATCAGTGAGTTTCCAAAAAAGGGGGTCGTACCCCACGATGCCGTGCATTGGATCGTCGAGCGGCACATGGGGATGGTCGCCGGGTTCTGGGGGACTGTCTTCTCCGGGGTAGGCCTAGATGCGGTCGCGGACCGCACCAGGGCTGGGGGTCACGCCAGCTCCACGCGCGCGGTCGCGCCTGATGCCACCATCGTCGAACTGGTCCAGGCGGAGCGGCTGGTGGAGTGCTTCGAGGCTGACATGTGGAGTGTGCCGTCGGCACCGGAAGTGTTCCGAGACGTACTTCGTGCTGCCTGCCTGCAATCCCAGGTTGCGGCACCGGCGATCACTGATGCGGACATCCTGAAGATCCGCAAAGCATTGAAGGCCCTGCACGAATCATGGGGCGCGATACCCCTGGGCACGTCGTTGGGCTTCGGCGTCTGGTCCGCTCCGATCAAATAGAAGCGCTGCCTGGGCGCGCGCGCGCCGGAAACGCCCGACGGACGACCTATCGATGCCCTATCAGGCATCGGCGCCACGAGCAAAGCTAGGGTCAGCGCGGCGGCGGCGCCGACCCTGGCACGTTTAGAAGCGCGGTAGTTCGCCGTTGGCGATCCAGGGCATGCCAAATGCCAAGGCGACGCTGACGAGCAGACCGATCATGGCGCGCACCACGTCGGTCCCCACATCCTTGAGCGCGGCGCGGCGCCCGCGTAGATCCGTCAGCACGGCAATGGCCAGCTCGCGCCCCGCCAGCAACCCGAGGAACACCCAAGTGGTACTCATCGGAATATCGTTCAGCTGCTTGAAGTAAAACAGTACGCAGCCGTAAACGAAGTCGATCAAGGTAGCGGCGCGGATGTCGGTGGTGTGCGTCTTGGTGAGGACGATCTTCTGTATCTCGCCGCCCCGTGTGGCGAAGACGTAGGCGTGCAGAACCAGCATCGTCCCGGTAGCGAACAGCAGCAAGGTGGGAGTGAAGCTCACCTGCACACCGTCGGCAAGCTGTACCGTTTCCCGCGGGAGGTAAATGAATATGTTCGCCAGATCCTGCATCAGCCACTGGGACCAGAGGAAGGCCGTAGAGCTCCATTGCAGGATGGCCCAGTGCACGCCCGGGGGACGGTCACCCGTGCGACGAATCCACCGCTCGAAGGTTCGGCTAATGAGTGCGTAAAGTAATGCTCCAGAGGCGAAGGCGACGAGCCAGCCGAGCGCCGACTTGGTCAGCATGGACTGGAGCACGCCCTCGGTGGCTGCGCCGCCAGTCACCGCGAACATCGTGAGCACCATAAACGTGGTGGACACAGGGATGCCCAGCTGCGTGAGGGCGAGGAGGAACAGCGGGGGCACGGCATGCCACCACTGGATGCCCGTCTGCGGGTATGGAATGGTGTTTAGGCGGCCGAAGGCTATGTCGCCGTCCAGCGTAAAGAAGCCCCAGACCATGATGGCGACGATGATCGAGCTGGCGTAAAGCCAAAGCACCCACCAGGGACGGTTACTGTTCGAGCTGAGGAAGGTGCCCAGCGTTTGAATAGCGTCGTTGGCAACGATGGAGTACGCCGCGAGAAGGAAGCCTACAACTGCAAAGATCTCGATGCTCAAGGAGCTGGCCTGGTGCTAGTCCTGACTTTTGTCCACCGGTAGACCGGTCCGTGTCAAAGGCAGCAGGCTGCCCGAGCGGGATTCTACCGATCTTCGCCTTCGAGTCCATAGAGACGAACGAATCTCCATTAGTCTCCGGGCGTTGCCTCTGCCGCCGGGTCATCTACGCGCAGCTTTCGAAGTGGCTCAGCCGGTGGAAGCGCATCCGTGTGCCCGGGCCGAAGGGGCCCGTGGCCTGAACATCAAGAGCCGCTACGGCTCTCGCCATAGCAGACCATCGGGATCAGGGCGTTGGATGATGAGGGTGTCCGCTGGGTCCTGAAGTGGAGAGAGCCCCCTTCGGGACCCGGGTTAGCTGGGGTCGCAGAGTAGTCGCGACCAAGGACCCTGCCAGCTCGGCGCCCGCCAGGCACCCCAGAACTGCACGGCATCATCGGCGCACATTCCGGGCGAAGCGGATTGTTAAAGTCCGATGACAGTCCCCCGGAATGGTCCGACCTCGACGGTACTTCCCGCCCCAGCCATGGCACGAAGCCCCACAGTTGGCTGGGTAGGCTGGGCGTTGGGCCACTTCAACAGCATCCGCGAAGACGATGAGCATCGGCAAGGCATCGCCATCAGGATTGCCCAGCGGGCGCAGGCACGTGGCCACTGCAATGGCCTTGAACAGGAGTCAGCACGCAATAGATGCCCACTGGCGCCGCCGGCTCGGCATCTGCTGGCGCATTAGTGATCGCTGCTCCTCCTGGACCACACCAAGTGCTCTTCCATCTGCGAGTCGGTCAGCACGTCCGATAGCTGGGCCCGTACGCTCTCCTCGATCTTCTAGATCTCATCGCGCAGCGCGTGCATCTTCTTTCGGTCACGGCGCGAGCGGCCGCCACCGCCTTCGATGCCGCCTTTTTCGTCGCTGAAAGGACGTACCTCCATGCTGTCGCGCAAAAATCGACTCAAACTCCGGTTCCTGGTCCGCCGTTAGCGCTAGTGCCCTGAGTTAGAAGTTCGTTGATGAATTCGCACGCGAGTTTTTGTCCCTGAGCGCGGCGCGAGGACGAGCGTGGCAGGTCCCACGGGAGGAGGAGCAACGTGTTCTGGGGCGAAATGGGGCCGCGAAGTCATCAACGAACTTCTAACTCAGGACACTAGGCGTTCCTTGATCTCACTCAGCTGCGTCCGCATTTGCCCTGCATCGCGCCGCTGTGTGCTTGAGCATGGACGGCGTTGAAGGCCGGCGCACCGGCAATGAACGCCAGGGCGACCGCTGTTGTCAGATTTCGCATCGCTCACGCCTTCGGATAGGGTCGAGGCCTCCAGAACGGCCTCACCTCCCTTTTGACGCTTGGCTGGGTCCTTTCCTTCCACCGCTACCCGCAGATGACCGCCCGCAAGCCAAGCGTCGGACCGGAAGGCGATGGGCGCGACTGCGCATGCAGCTGGTGCGAAGGCGCCCGCTCCGGTGCGCCGGGAAGTGCTTCGCGCGATACGAACCACCCACGACGCTCTTCTCTCCCAGTGCGAAGTGGGCTAGCGTTTCCTATCCCTCAGCCGTCGAGCGTCAACCATGCGACTGCACCTCTCCACCTGGCAAGAAGTGGAATCCTATCTCCAGTCCAGCACGTCGATTCTCATTCCCATCGGGTCCACAGAGCAACACGGCCCTACTGGCCTCATCGGAACGGACGCGCTATGCCCAGAGATCATCGGTGCTCTGGCCGCCGATGAAAGCGGTCTGTTGATGGCACCAACATTCAACGTGGGTGTCGCGCAACACCACATGGAGTTTGCGGGTTCCATGACCCTAAGACCCTCAACGTTCATTGCCAACATGGTGGACTGGGTCGACTCGCTGGCGAAGCACGGCTTCACCCACTTCTATTGGCTGAACGGGCACGGCGGCAATATCGCCACCATCAATGCCGGCTTTGCAGAGATTTACGCGAGCCGTTCTTTGCAGACAGGCAACAGCAAACCCCGGGTTAGGTGCCTACTGCGTAATTGGTGGGACGGCAAGGAGACCTTCGCGAAGTGCAAGGCGCTGTACGGAAGGGCGCACGGTGCTCATGCCACGCCTTCCGAAGTCGCTGTCACGCAGTTTGCCTATCCAGAGCACATCAAGCGCGCGGCGCTGTCTCCTCAGATTGCCCCAAGCGGGGAGTTTACCGACGCTGAGGACTATCGGCAGTGTTTCCCGGACGGTCGCATTGGCTCCAATCCAGGGCTAGCGACCCCGCAAGATGGAGAGGTCATCGCCAAACTTGCGGCCCGAGAGGTCGCCGAGGACTTCAAGCGCTTCGCCAGTGCTCGTTGAGCTCTGGTAACCGATCCGGGCAGGTAGCGATGCCTTGTCGAACTACATACCTCCGCTTGCGCGTGCGCCGTGAGAGCTTCGCCGCGAACCCTTGAGAAGCCGCTCTATGAAAACACTGATTGTGCAGGGCTCTTCCCGCCCGTTTGGCGATACCTACCAAATCGCTATGCAGTTGGCCCGACAGCTCGATGCGGACCATATCGATCTCCTCGACTACCGGATTTACCCGTTTCGCTACGAGCAGAAGTACCCCTCTGACGATGACTTCATTCAGCTTGTGGAAACGAAAGTGCTAGCTTGCCGGCAGACCGTATTCGCCAGTCCCATCTACTGGTACTCGATGTCTGGCTCCATGAAAGTCTTCTTCGATCGCCTGAGTGACCTACTCAAGAGCCGCACAGACCTTGGGCGACAGCTCAGGGGCAGGCGGATGTCCGTATTGTCCGTTGGTGCAGATGCAACGGCTTACCCTTCTTTCCTCGCTCCCTTTCGTCTCTCCGCGGAGTACTTGGGCATGGACTACGGCCCGCAGTGGCACGGCTGGCTCGAGGACGGGGAAGCACAGATCACCGAGCAGTAACCCAACCCGCAGCGGAACGAGCGTTGCCGGTGGCGCGCAGCCAGAAGACGGCGGAGGATCGACGGGTCGAGGCCGCCCCCGTTACCTGGCACTGGATGGCCGCAGCGTTGATGCCAGCACCCTTCGAGATGAGCGCGGCTAGCGCCTATTGGCGTGAGCCACCCTTACGGTATTGGCGGTCCGAAGAGTACGTAGACCTCGCCTGTGTTTTCCCGGGTGCCGCGGTCAGCGCCACCAGCGCTCACGGCAAGATCGGGACGTCCATCGCCGTTGAAGTCCTGGAGCACCGCCATGGCGCGACCGCTGCTGTCGTCCGGGTCAATACCGTACACCACGAAGCCCTCGCCGCCGTCGCCACCATTTTCCGCCAGCAGGCGATCCACTGGCGCGATGGAGGGCCAATCGGTCAGCCCAAAAATCACGTAGGTGGCACCCGCATCGGCGCCCCCCGGCCCGTCATCACCAATAGCTGATACCAGGACGTCCGAGATGCCATCACCATTGAGGTCGCCGCCGGCGCCCCTTGCACCGATCAGCGCCGATATGTCGCCCTCGCCCTGACCGTCCTCAAGCGTCCCCACCAGTACGCCGCGGCTCCCGTCCCCGCCCTCAAAGGGACTGAAGGACTCGACGAAGATGTCCGAGGGCAGGCCGCCGGCACTGCCAAAGACAAGGTAGACCTCACCGATGCCGCCATTGATGAGGCTGTTGTCAAACAACAGATCACCAACGCCATCGCCGTTTGCATCTCCAGCGGATACTACGTCGGCGATGGCGTCGATCGTATTGGGTTGACCGTGGATCACAGTGCCTATGGACCCGTCACCGCCGTTGATGCCGTACAGGTCAATCGTGTCGATGACCGGTTCCCCGACATCCCTTCGGCCAAACACGATGAAGCCCTTGCCCGGCCCGCTTCTGTCTGCGGGCTCCAACCCAAGCGCGGCAGTCATGGCGACATCGTCGATACCATCGCCATTTACATCCCCGGCGCATGCGACATCTGTGCCCAGGGCATCGAAAAACGATGGACCGAGGATTGCAAAGCCCTCGCTGCCGTCACCGCCGAACTCGGGATACAGGCGGTCGGTCCAGAACTCTGCGCCGAAGCTCTCTTCACGCCCGAACACGACGAAGACCACGCCCCGCGCAAAGGAATCGCCGTCCGGAGCTTCACTGCCTGGCGCCCCAACGATGAAGTCGCCGATGCCGTCCCCGTTGACATCGCAGTTGCCGGCGATGGCGCTGCCGAAGTAGGCGCCGGGTTCCAGTCGTCCACGCAGTACGAAACCCTCGCTGCCATCACCACCGCCAACTGTCAGCAGGTCCTTTAGGTCAATCAGTGGCGCGAACCCATCAGCGCGACCGAAAAGCACGAAGACCTCGCCACCGAACGGGCTCTGCGAGAGGTTGTGACGCGTGCCGATGAGCAGATCATCGAAGCCATCGCCGTTGAGGTCACCTGCAGAGGCCACGTCCGAGCCAGCCTCGCCCTCCGCAAAGGCCCCCCGTAGAACAAAACCGCGACTGCCGTCACCGCGCCCAGGCAGCAGGTTTGCGAGATCGAATATGGGTTCGATGGGCTCGCTCCGCCCAAAGATGACGAAGGCGAAACCGATATCGCCCTGCCCAGTGCCCATGCGATCGAGCGGTGCGCCCAGGATGAGGTCGCTGAGGCCATCTCCGTTTACATCGCCCGCACTGCTCAGCGTGTACCCGATCTGCTGCCCCTCAAAGGGCCCCACGAAAATGGTGCCGCGCGTGCCGTCACCGCCCGCGACAGGCCGAAGGTCGCTCAGCAGGAATTCCGCGGGCCAACCTTCGTCAGCCGCCAGCGCGGCGCTAGTGCTCAGCAATGCTAGTCCGCAGAGGCTAGCGGTCACCTGATACAGGGTGCGCGCTACCATCGTGTTGCTTGGTTTGCTCTTGTTACTCATCTCGGGTCCCTCTGTAGTCGGTAAGCGACAGATGAGTCGTCAGCCGAGGTATCTCTTGGGCACGAGCTGCCGACGAGTGAGTGGCTGCTATAGGTCTGTTGGTCTTACCACTCGATTAGCGCGTTCCAAGTTACCACTGCCCCGCTCCAGTTCCAACGGGGCTGAGGCCCCGAGTGTCTCGCGGCATCGCTGACGCCACGAAGAGCGGACGGCGGAGGAAGGCCTGCACGGCGCCTTGCATACGCCTCAGCTTTAGTCACTGATCATGGCCGCTAGGCTGTTTCTGCTGCCGTGCAGACCATTATTGGCAAATGGATCTGCCGGTGGCTCTTGAGCGCAGCGCAGCGCGCCAGGCCGACAGCCCACGAGACTGCCCGGACTTGGCGCGCAATCAGAATGGCCCTAAGTCCCAGAGGAAGGCCGTGACGAGCAGCACGATAGCCGCCGCGCCCATGAGCACAAAGCCCAGTACGGTTCCCAGTCGCACAGGTTCCTGCAACCGCCTAGTAACCGTTCGCACCGTGAGCGCGAGACCGCACAGCGCCGCCAGCAACAACAGCCAAGGCCCGATCGGCGCGGGCCACGCCATCCCGGCGACGAGGGATTCCTCAGCGATCTTGTAAGCCTTGCCAGCGCCAATCCCGAGCAGGGCGAGGCCGCCAACGCCGGTGAGCGCAGTGACGAAGGCCAGCAGCCTCGTCGAGCCGTCGCCGATCGCAAGCCCCTGAGCGCCACCGAAGACACGGATACGGGCAATGACACCAGTAGGGATGAGCAGCAGTCCGATTAGTAGAATCAGCGCCGATGTGCCGGCGGAGACGCCAGCGATGATGAGCGGCTTCTTCTCATCGAGCGCCAGAAGCGAGAACGCGCTGAGTGGCAGGTCTGTCGTCTTGTAGCGGGTGAACTCCGGCGCGCCCGGACCTTCCTCAAAGCACAACGCATCCAGTTGGCCAAGGTCCTGACTCGGGTCGTCGTAGAAGGCCGTGAGCACCTTACCGGAACATTCACTCATGGATCGGGTGGGGCCGTGTCCAGCGTAGGGCACTAGAATCAAACGGCCGTTGGAAAAGCCCGGCGCAATCAACTCGGCAAGCGGCGGCGGCGTGATCGGATCCCAGCGGCCGTTGATGATCAAGGTGGGAATGTCCGTTTGCACTAGCTGATAGTCCGCGCGGTCGCGGGGGGCGGCGCCCCCATCGATGCACGCCTGCGCCAGCGCCTGTGCCCCCTCGAGCGACGACACCGCCGCAGCGACGCGGGGATACTCCTCGAGGTCCTTCGGGAGATCATCGGCCGCCGCCTGGTAGTAGCCGTCGTTGCACCTAATGGCGGAACTCATCCCCTGATCGCCACCGCCTGACAGGATGCCGCCCAGTCCCGTGAAGAGATCGGAGTCACCCTGCTCAAACTTCTCCACGAGATGATCCATCACCGCAGGGATCGCTGGGTACTTGTCCTGCTCATACAGCATCGAGAAGGCAAGGAAGCCGCCAATGTAGGGCGGAAGATGGAACTCCCCCGCCGGGACTACCTCTTCATCCGGCGCGTCGACTCGCAGCCAGGGCGCGTCGAACAGCGCGTCAAAGCGCTCCTCCAGCCCCTCGCAGTGAGGGCCTCCCGTCTCGTCGCACCGCTCGAACAGCTTTTCGAAATCCAGCGCGAGCCACTTACCGAACCGCATGAGCTCTTCGAGGTTGTTCGGAACGATCGCATCGATGACCAGCGCGCGAATGCCGTCGGGATCGATCTGGGTGAGCATCTGGCCGAGATGCGAGCCGTAGGAAATGCCCCAGACATTCCAGGTGTCAAAGCCAAGTGCGCGTCGTAGGGCTCGCACGTCATGGGCGTTCTCAACAGTGTTATAGGCGGAAACATCCACTCCGCGCGCCGTCGCAGCGTCGAGACAGTCACGAATGCGTTGGGCCATCTCCAACTCCGCCTCACGCATGCTCTTCGCCACGGACAGCTCCGGGCGGATTGTGCCAAAGAACGGGCAGAAGGCGCCGCTCTCCTCGATCCCGCGCTGCTGCAGGATGTAGATGTCGCGCGTCTTCAGCAGGTCGTGGTCGATGAAGCGTTTGACGTAGTATGCGACAGGAGCCCCGGGACCGCCCGTGAGATAACCGATGGGGTCGTCGCGCTCCACCAGCTCCTCTTCGTCGTCGTCTCCGTCCTTGTCCTCATCGTCCGGATCCGGTTCCAGCCCGGCCTTGGCGTGCAGCTTGGTGAACAGGAGGCGGATGGTGCGGCTGTCGGGATCGCTGCGGTTCTCCGGCACCTCGATGAACCCGCAGGTAACCTCGCCAGGCTTGTAGTCGACGTCGTCCTTGAATGGACAGACGACGTTGATCGGACCGTTGACACTGTCGTTGAACATGGTCGGGATGGTCAGGTCGAGGGCGGCCGTCGTGCCTCCACCTAGGCCTTCGGACGGCTGAACGTCAAACGCCCTTTGCAGCTCGCGGGCGGGTTGGTCCAAGGCAGGGTCGTCCTGGGCCAGGGCGCCGTTGAAGAGGATCGTGATGAGGACAGCGGTACGGACGAACATGAGAGCAGTTCCGAAAAATTAGGCAGACGCGCAACGGTAGCGGTGCAGCTTCTGTTCCACAAGCGGCGCTAGCCGTCAGAGAACTGCTGAAGCAGGCAGGCGCGTCGCTCGCCGACACCAAAGTGCTCGGCTTGATCCCCTTCGCGTTACCCACTCTCGTATGCCCCACCCTCCCTAGGGGCATGCCACCGCTGACAGGCAGGCCTCCTGCGGGCCTCGGCGCGACGGTGAAGGAGGATCTGTACCCAGTGCTATAGTCTGCGCGGCCGCTGGCGCACTGGAGTAAGGCAATGAGCAACGGACCCGATGTCATCATCCTCGGAGGCGGCCACAACGGCCTGACCTGCGCCGCTTACCTCGCACGCGCGGGGCGCAGCGTCCTGGTGCTGGAAGCGCGCTCACGCGTCGGCGGCGCGGCCGTGACCGAGGAATTCCACCCCGGCTTCCGCAACTCCCTCGCGAGCTACACGGTCAGCCTCCTCAACCCCAAGGTCATCGCCGATCTCGACCTGCACGGCCACGGCCTCGAGATCCGCAATCGGCCCATCGGCAACTTCATGCCCCTCGACAGCGAACGCTCCCTGGCTACCGGCACCGATCTCGCCGGGACGCAGGCGGAGTTCGCCCGCCACTCCAAGCGCGATGCCGAAGCCTTACCCGCCTACTACGACTGGCTGGAGCGAGCCGCCTCCGTCCTGCGCGACATGCTGCTCGAGACCCCACCGAACGTGGGCGGTGGTCTCCTCGATCTGTGGCGCGCAGGACGTCTCGCCAACCGACTACGCAAGCTGCCGCAGCACGATCAGGACGCCGTGTTCCAGCTCTTCACCGCCAGCGCGGCTGACGTGCTCGACGGCTGGTTCGAGAACCCCCACATCAAAGCCCTGTTCGGCTTCGACTCCATCGTCGGCAACTTCTCTACCCCCTACTCGGGCGGCAGTGCTTACGTGCTGCTCCACCACGTGTTCGGCGAGGTGAACGGGGTATCAGGCGCCTGGGGCCATGCCGTGGGCGGCATGGGCGCGATCTCGGAGTCTATTGCTGCCGCTGCCCGCGCGGCGGGTGCAGAGATCCGCTGCGATGCACGGGTCGCCGAGGTACTGGTGAAGGACGGGAAGGTCGCCGGCGTGCGGCTAGAGGACGGCACGGAGGAACGCGCACCTATCGTCTCCGCTAATGTCACGCCGAAGCGGCTGCTGCTCGACCTCTTACCGGCGGGGACGTTGCCATCTGAGGTCCAGCGGCGAGTAGAAAGCACGCGGTATGGCTCTGGCACGTTCCGCATGAACGTCGCCCTCGATCGCCTGCCCACCTTCGCCAGCCGGCCCGCCCCCGGCCCGCACCACAGCGCGGGGATCATCGTCGCGCCGACGCTGGACTACATGGAGCAGGCCTACGTTGACGCCCGTCGTGAAGGCTGGGCGCGTGAGCCCATCGTGGAGATGCTCATCCCCAGCACGCTCGATGACTCACTGGCGCCGCAAGGCCAGCACGTGGCCAGCCTGTTCTGCCAGCACGTGAGTCCCCAGCTGCCGGACGGACGAGAATGGGACGAGGTGCGCGATACGGTCGCCCGGCACATGATCGACACGGTCGATCGCTATGCGCCCGGGTTTGCTGACAGCGTCCTTGGGTATATGGCGCTGAGTCCCGCGGATCTGGAACGCAAGCTCGGGCTTACCGGCGGAGACATCTTTCATGGCGCGCTGGCACTGAATCAGCTTTACAGCGCGCGGCCCATGCTTGGCGCGGCCAACTATCGCATGCCCGTGACGGGGCTCTACTTGTGCGGTAGTGGCGCGCATCCCGGCGGCGGCGTGACGGGGGTGCCCGGTCACAATGCGGCGCGAGAGATTCTGCGGGATCGGGTGGGATGAGAGCACGCAGGGTTGATGGCGCCCGAGGCGAGCGAGCGGCCGCGGACGGGCAGACGCTCGGAGCGAAATGCACTGCGTACGGGCCAGGTCAAGACGCCCAACCTCATGCTGCATCCCCAAGGGTGCAACCCGAAGAGGGTTCAGTAACGGCTAAGGTGCTATCGGTAGCATTGCCCGTACCCAAGTTCACCGTCACCGATAGTGATTGGGGATCCCACGCACCGAGCGCCGCCCGCGCCCACCAAACCGCCGTGAGAAGGATCCGGGATCAACCGGTGTCTGCGGCAAGTAGCAAGTCGCGAACGATGCGCGCTGCTACACATAGGTAGGTGCTCCTCGCGTTGGTCAAGCGAGCGGGCGCGAAGCGGCACGCTTGGGCGCAGTCACTCGCCGGCGTTGTAGAGCACGGCGGAGTAGCTGCGCTTGTCCGTCACGTCCACGTTGCGAGGTTCGCATCGGCGGGACTGTGGGGCAGCTTCAAGGATACACCTGACGGCTGACGCCGTTCGAAAGAGCAGCGGGCAATCCCCTCTCCCGCTATTACTCACGGTTCGCCACCACGCACGCCCGAAAGGCTTCCGTCCAGGCGGGAATTCGGTCCCGCCTTCTGCCGGCGAATTCCGTGTCGACAACCGTTTCGCCTAACGCGTTCTTGAAGACCAATCGGACGGGCTCCCCTTGAGCCACGCGATACAGCAACTCATCGGCCTTTGCGCCGTAGAACCAGAAGCCCGAAAACGCCTGACTGATGTTATCGCTGCCGCGTCGCTTTCCGAACTCAGCTGCCTCTTTCCTATAGCCACCGAATTCGAGGAAAGCCAACTGCTCGTTGGATTGAATCTTCTCGTGGGACCAGACCTTTACGCCGAAGATGGTCTCGCCGATTCGATAGCGGTCTGCGTCGCGGTAACTGGTCTTGGCGAGTATATGGAACATCATCGTTCCAAAGTGGGTGTTGGCCAAGAAACCTTGTTCCTCCGGACGAGCTGAGTTGCCCGAGTTGTACTGCCTCGTCAGCTCGCAATTTCGCTCATCGATTCGAAACCGCCAATCTTCCCAACGCGCGGGCTGGGAACTCCCAAGGGACTCAACACTGATGAGGGCGCCCGCGATAAACACGACGAACGCTCTGGGCAAACGGCGCAGCTATCGCTCCGTTAGTCAGAATCGCCGAAGCACCAGCCTACACCATCGTGTGCATTCGGGGGGACGCCGAATGCACTCTCCGCGCGTGACCACGCTCCTCAAACGACCTCCACCACCAAGGATGATCCGCACTGAAATTGACCGACCGCAGCGACAGCGAAGGGGGGTCAATTTCCCGTGTCGGACTCAATGCGAATATTAGGCTTCACCACGCTAACCAACAACGGCCAACACGCCATACAACCCCAGGAAAGCGCCGACGATGTAAGGGGCATAGTATGTCAACTTTAGAGCAACAGGCACCACCCATCGCTCGAAGCCACTGTGCGAACCCCAGCGACTACAGGTCTTGCTTCGCAAGTTAATCTCGTACCGCTCGAATACAGACTCGACCATATGAACCGGAATCATGGCGACGATAAACCACACGCCAAGGAAGACGAGCTTCCAATGACCATCCGGGATGGAATCTCTAATGCGGCCAACGCGGCAAACGCCGCCGCCGCATAGAGCAGGAGAAGAGCGCGAACCAGGACCGGTTTCCTCGCGAATCCGTGGCTTGGGCCGAGCTGCGCATCACGAGAAGTCACCCCAGCCGCCCAACGCACAGCTCAGTGGCGCTCGCCCCTGGCGTAGGGGCCGTGGGGACAGGGTCCAGCGACCACTGCAGCTGGTTGCTGGGCGGCGCACCGCCAGCAGGCTCCGTTCGCCACCTTGCGAGTCGGTCTCTACCGGCGAGCCTGCAATACACATCAGCTTCATACCAGCCAGTCTACACCGCGATGCAGATCCATATTCCAGCACCCAAGAGCGGACGAGGCGATTCGCCGTGATACACACCTTGGCGAAGGCCCGGACGGTGCAATGGGCACGTGTTCGAGAGTTGGCTTGCCAAGCTGCTGATGCTGAGGAGCGATGTAGGGAAGCTGCGCGTTCAGGGTGCTTTCGCCACCCACCCGCGCCACGACATCGCAGCGTAGAACAACTCGGCGTCGACGAACCCCGCCTCGGCGATCAGCTCGGCTTCGCGCGTAGCACACAGCGTGCTTAACACTTCTTTGAGGCGTGCGCGAGTGGTAGCAACGTCGGCGGCATCAGCACCTGCGTTGAGCGCGAAGCGTGCGTAGCGGTCGCGACGCATATCGAAGTCGGGGGCGTCGCGGTCTAGGCATAGATCCACCAGGACGAGGCGGGCACCGCGTGGCAAGCGTTCGCGGATCGCTGTCAGCGCATCGCGCTTGGCGTCCTCGCCCTCGAGGAAATGCAGCGTAAGGAGGCAGGACGCGCCGTCGAAGGGGCCCGGCGGTGAATCGCGCATGTAGCCACACGTCAGTTCGACGCGATCCAGGACGCCCGCCTCCCGTAGGGTGATGCGCGCTTGCTCGAGCATCGCCTCGTGGGGATCGACGCCGACGAAGCGCCACCCCGGCTGTAGGCGGGCAAAGGATGCGGTCTCCAAGCCGCCGCCGGCGCCTAACACCAAGATGCGAGCGTCAGGGCCCGCGTGTTCTGCGATCAGCTGGGCGGCCATGGTGTGCATAGCGTCGTAGCCGGGGACGAATTGGCGGGGACCCGCCACGTAGGATCTTGCCTGCAGCGGGTCGGCGTAACGGCGGTCGGTCATGGGCGGCTACCTCGAAGCGCTTGCCAATGGTCATGAGGTCACTGCGGCGCATCCGCGGTGGCCAAAGCGCTTTGTGGCGACCGCTGGCAACCTCACCTTGGTACACGGCGCCCGGCGACACGTCCTTCGTGACAGGCCATCTCCACCACGGCCTTCAGGATGGGAACAGTCTCGTCTTCGGCGCCGGCCACAGCCCGAACAGTGACACGAGGGAAATCACGTGCCGCCGCCTGGGGCGCTACAGCTGCTGCCACTCCGTTGGCGCCATTCCGAAGCCCCGACGGAACGCTGCCGCAAATTTGGAAGGATTCGAGTAGCCTGACTCAAGGGCGATGTCGAGCACCGTCCCGCGGCGCTCGCGGAGCAATGCGGCCGCTCGATGCATGCGCACCTCATTCACGTACTGCGACGGCGTCACGCCAAAGGTCAGGCTGAAGGCCCGGGAGAAATGGGCGCGACTGAGATCACACAGTTTCGCGAGCTGCTCGATCGTGGGTGGCAGCACGCCGACGTCGTTGACGTACTCGCGCACGCGCGCAGCGTGCAGGGCGGACAGGGGGCGCTCGCGCACCTTGGGCACTACGCGAGTCGCACTGTGTTCAAGCAGCGAACCAGCAACCGCCAGCAGCTGCTCTTCTCGCTCGAGGGCCGAAGTCACAGTGTCGGTGACCACCGAGGCGCATCGGATGAACTGCTGACGTAGGGCCCTCGAATCCAACGCACGGGACGCCAGCGCCTCCACGTCGATGCGAGCGTCTTCGCTCGCGTCCGCCATCAGCTCGAAGAGTAGCGCGTCGTCCACGCCCAGCTGCAGCGTGGTGGCCTCCGGCCAGTGCCCCTGCGCCCGACTTCCCCCAAGGCGTACGGCCATGTTGCCTGGGATCATCGGGCTGTCGAAGGCGATACCGTCGTAAGCGAAGCGAAAACGGCCCCCACCGTTCAGGAGCATCACCAGGTGGATGCCCAGGGGGCCCGGCGAGTCACCCGAGTACGGCCGCAGATGCGACTTGTACACGAGCGCCTTGCTGTCTTCCGACAGGCTGAAGGACTCGATACGGGTGCCCATCGCCTGCACCTCGGCAATCGTCTCAGCCTGTTCAGCGGTAAGTGAGGACAGCTCTGGGTTTCGCACAATTGGAGCAGACCGCACTCTCGCCGGCCGCCTTTAATAACGAATCTCATTCGTATATTAGCGGCGAAAATATGGATTTGACCAGTACTTTCGGGCCGAACGCGTCGGCGCGCTCTGGCCTGTGGGCCCTGATTTCCCTCATTGCCACAAGCCCCGCGACGGTGTGGGGACAGGACGGCCCTGCCGCCACCGACGGTGATAGCGACTTGCCCGTGGACGAGATCGTCCTGGTCATCGGCAGCAAATTGGGCCAGACACGCGCCGAAGTGGCGCAGAGCGTGGCGTACCTCGACGAACAGCGCCTGCGCGATGACTACATCCTCAACGTCGAGGACGTCTTCGACCGCACCGCCAACGCCTTCACCGGCGCCACCCTGTTCGGGGCGTACAGCATCCGTGGCGTGAAGAGCACCAACGTCACGGACGGCTTCAGCCGAGCGAACGCCCTCTCCACCGTACTCATCAACGGCACGGCCCTCGGCATTTCCGCCACCGACTACGTGAAACCGTCGCTCTTCGATGCGCGCGTAGTAGAGATACTGCGCGGACCCCAGTCCGTCGCTCAGGGGCCGAATGCGCTGATCGGCTCCATCGTCATCGACTACAACGATCCCACCTTCGATGGTTACGAGGGCAGTGCCGTGGGCGAGTTCGGCGAACTGGGCACGCTGCGCCTGGCTACCGTTCAAAACCTTGCCCTAGTGCCGGACGTTCTCGCGGCGCGCATCACGCTGGAAACACGTCAAAGCGATGGGGCTGTCAACAACCCCACCACCGGTCAGGACGATGTGCAGCGTACGGACGAGGAGACCATTCGCACGCAGTTCCGCCTGCAACCCCTGAGCGATGAGCGCCTGGTGATCGATCTGACCTACTTGCGGAACCGCTCGGACTCTAACCCTTTCGCCAACAGCGAAGCCAACGATTCGATTGGTCAGAGCTTGTTCGACCGCGTGCAAACGGTGGACGAGCCAGACAGCTACCCCTCGTCCTTCGACTTCCTCTCCCTGGAGGCCGATTGGAGTATCGACGATCGCTGGGCCCTTCGAAGCGTTACGGGCTACGGCGACTTCAGATCAACGCAGCGCCTCGACGGCGATGCGAGCCCCGCCCCCTTGTTCGTCATCGACTTTGATGTGAGCGAGGAGATCCTGAGCCAGGAGGTGCGCTTGCACTACACATCGCCACGCCTACAGCTGCTCACGGGTCTGTTCTACTCCGATGCTCGCTTCGAGAACGGTTTCGATTTCCAAGGACTGCTGCCCGGCGAGAGCGGCGAGTTGATTCCCTTCAGCCAGTTCCAGACAACGGCAGAGGACGTGAAGCAGCTCGCCGTCTTCGCCAAGGGCAGCTTTGCCCTCACGCAACGCCTACACGCGACGCTGGGCTTGCGCTTAAACCGAGAGGAGCGTGCCCAGCGCCTGCTCACGGACCAGCTGGGTGCACCGCTCAGCTTCGACGGCGACGCCGACTTCACGCAGATCTTGCCAAGCGCCTCGTTGCGGTACGACATCAGCGAGCAGAGTGCCATCGGCGCCCTCTACAGCCGCGGCTACCAGGGCGGTGGCTTCGCCGTCGGACTGATCCTAAATGAGGTCCAACCCTACGATGAGGAGTTCATCGACAACTACGAGATCTTCCTACGCCATCGCACACTCAATGATCGCCTCACGCTGAGCGCCAACGTGTTCTACTTCGACTGGCGTGACCAGCAAGTGCCGTTTACGCCCGAGGGTGGCTTCCCCGGCCTGGACGAGTTCATCGCAAACGCTGGCTCCTCCTCCGTATTTGGCCTGGAACTCGACGTGCAGGCGCAGGTCACCGAAACGCTCTCGATGTTCTTTTCTATAGGCGTGAGCGACACACAGTTCGACGAGTTTACGGTGGATGGGCAAGACCTTAGCGGTCAGCCATTCCCCGGCGCTCCCGACTTCAACCTCGCACTTGGGTTGACCTACCAATCGCCCACGGGGTGGTTCGGCGCCGCCACGTACACCTACGTGGATAGCACCTATACGGAGCTCGCATCGCCGGACTTCACGGCCATACGTGCGCGCAATCTATTGGCCGGGCGGGTCGGCTATCGGCGCGAGCACTGGTCTGTCTTCGCCTTCGGCCAAAACCTGCTCGACGAGGACTACGAACTGGCGGTGTTCGATCGCCGCGTGCTCGGCGTTCCGGACCCGATCGGGCGCGTGGCCGATCCACGCGTGGTCGGCGCCGGCTTCAGCCTCAACTGGTAGGGACACCGCCATGGACACCGCCAACCGGGGGCTCGCGCGCTGGTACTGGGTACACAAGTGGTCGAGCCTCATCTGTACGGCCTTTGTACTGCTCGCTTGCATCACCGGTCTTCCCCTTGTGTTCGCTGAAGAACTCGACTCACTTGGTCACGCGCACGCGGGAGCCGCAGACGAGAGTAGCTGGCTGGACTTCGATACCCTGCTCCAGCGAGTGCAAGCCGCTCGACCGCAAGCGGTGCCTCAGTTCGTGATCCGCGAGCCGACCACGCCGGGCATCACGGTCGTCGGAATGGGGAAACGCGTGGATGCCCCCCTGGTGGAGAGCGAGCAGGTGCAGCTGGACAACGCCACCGGGGAGATCCTTGCCGCGGGTGGCGAGTTCGACGGCGTGCTCGGGGTTTTGGCGCAGCTGCACATCGAACTGTTCGCCGGGCAGCTCGGCACCCTGTTTCTCGGGTTGATGACCGTGTTTCTACTCATCGCGCTGATCAGCGGCGTCGTCATCTACGTGCCCTTCATGGGCAACCGCACCTACGAGCGCCCTCCGGCGCGCAGCAGCCAACGGCAGCGTTGGTCCTGGCTGCACAACGGCCTCGGGATGGTGTTGGCGGTATGGTTGTTCACCGTGGCACTCACGGGCGCGATCAACACGGTGGGGGCGCCGATCATTCAGCTGTGGCTGATGACTGGCGTCAGGGATGCCGTCGCCTCGGATACGGTGTCCGTTGAAGCGAACGCTACGCTTAGCTCCTTCGAGCAAGCCTACCGCCGAGCCGCCCGGCAACTGCCCGACTCCGATTTCTACTTCGCCATGTTCCCCGGCACGGAATTCTCCAGCGATCGCCACTACCTGATCTTTCAGACCGGGCGCTCGCCCCTGGCCTCGCGTTTGTTCAAACCCGTGATCGTCAACGGCTATTCGGGGGAGTTCGTCGGCGCGCCCGAGTTCCCTTGGTATCTCAAGGCTCTGCTGCTCTCACAGCCTTTGCATTTCGGCGACTACGGCGGGCTAACGCTGAAGATCGCCTGGTTTGTGCTCGATGTGGGAGCGATCGTGCTCCTGTGGAGCGGGGTGGCCTTGTGGCTACGTCGCCGACGGGCGCGTCATCAGCAGCACGGCGTGGCCGCGGCGCCCGCGCAAGGCGTCTCGTGAGCGAGCACGAGGGCGGCGTGTTGAGGCGCCTGTGGGCCGTCCCGCTTGCGGCTGGGGCTGTCAGCGCCGTTGCCCTCTACGCAGCGCTGGTCAGCGAGGCGTGGGTGGACGTGGTCTCGGGCGTTGCACTGGCTGCCGTGGGCGCCTACGCCGCGAGGTTTACCTTCCGCGCCTTTCTATCGCGCAAAAGCTAATATATCTGATAGTATCAAGTATAAAAGTGATAAGACCTACACTGGTAGCGAGGACGTCGCCAGAGGCAACCGATCAGGAACCCTCAACCGCCCAAGGTCGCGAGACTGGCAAGGCGCGTTGCCCGAGGATATGGCCAGTTGACGATGCCATGAGTACCCCTCGCCCGTACTCCGACGAGGGCGTTCGTCGAGAACCGGCGCTCGCACCGGTGTACGCTCGCGACGGAGGGCGCTGGTGCAAGCAGGGCGGACCCATGGCCGCGTGTCAAGGGCACAGCCCCGCGCCTAGGGCAGGATCACCTCGAAGTTGACGATCTGAGTCTCTACGTCGCCGACGATTTCAGTGTCGGTTAGCGTATCAACGTCGGTGCCGCCATCGAAGCTAGCGATGCCCGCTGCCTGCACGCGGGTGCCACTCACCGTGTCCATACCGTCTGCAAACTGCGCTCGGAAATCACCGGTAGCGGTGATGTCCGTCAGCGCGGCAACGTCATCACCGCCTGCCGTGTTGAGATCGATCATTCCGAACGCGTCGGTGAGCTCGATGCGTAGAGAATCGGTGCCTTCACCGGTGTTGGTTTCCAGGGCGTTGACCCTCACCCCCGACAGCGTCACCGCGTCGTTGCCGACGCCCGTCTGGATGTTGATTGTACCGGCAGTAGCCTCACGCAGCGTCACGGAATCGTCGGCGGTGCCAGCATCCACCACGAGATTCCCCCGCACCTGCACACCCGTCAACTCCACGTTGACGGGCCCCTCGTCAGTGCTGATGAAGAAGTCCGTGCCGACGAAGGTATCGGCGAGTGCAATGCGATCGGACCCCCCGGCCTCGCCCGTGACAATCCGAAACGTGCCGCCGACGCGCAGCGCGGCGAAGTCCGTGATGACGTCGCTACCGGGGCCGAGGTCTATCGTGAGATCGCCCGCCAGCCGCAGACCGGCAAACCGGATCACATCGCCGCCGCCGCCGAGGCCCATCTGAACCGAGTTGATGGCCCCGAAACCCACCGCGGGCAGGCCGTTGATCGTGGTGCCGTCCCGACCGATGAGGACCACCACACCAGGCGCCGGCGAGGTCATGTAGATGGCGTCCGAAAAGCCACCGCCCACGACGGTGAGCGTGCCGCCCAGCTTCGTGGCCGAGATATCGTCGGAAGCGAGAGCCAGCGCCGGTAGGAGCAGCAGGGCTGCAGCGGCGGTTAGGGAGTTGCGCGTTAGTCGCATCGTCGAAGCTCCTGCGGTTACGGCCAGCACGTCCATGCCCGGCCATACCAGCAGTTTAACGACGCCGGCAGTAGAAGAGAACGCCCGCGTCTGTCTTCGCCACGTTGGGAGGAGGGCGGACATCCGGTACATCGTTCCCCAACGCAGGTTGTGCCCGGCCCCTGTGCCACGCAGGCTCCCGGGCCTGGCACACTGGCGGGGTAAGGGCGCGAGTGTGTGTCTTAACTGGATCGCACCCCATTCAGTTGCAATCCGCAAGCGCTCCCCCGCTGCAATAGCGTTGCAGGCAATCGTCGTAGTGCGATCGATGGTGCCCAGACTGACCGGTGCTCCACACAAACGTCGAAGCTTCCAGCTTCGATAGGGAGACAGCAGTCGCCACCGTAGGCCTCTGGGCACGCCCGTGAACGCAACCCAAGTACCCTGCCCTTTCGCGGGGCAGGCCGCGGGATCACTCAAGGAGGACGCCTGATCCGCCGAGACCCGCCGCTCGCTTGCGAGTCCGCGACGCCGAGCGGAAACGTGCTCTCCCCGCGGCGCCGCTCACTTGCGGTCGCCGAACCCCTAACGACGATTGACCCAAATCTGCAACAGTTCATTCACTTCGCCAGTAGCGTCTTCCAGGAGCCCGGCGGGGAATCGAACCGCGAGCGGCTCGCCTGACACGTTCAGGCAGAGCTCGTGATCGCTGTATCTATCATTCAAATCGCCAATGGCGAATGGCCGCACAAGCCGTTGCGGCTGCCGATAGCACCCTACAGGAAGGGCGCGAACTGAGCCCGCAGATCCACCGCTTCGCCAAGCTTGCGACCGATTCGCTGAAGATCGGGAATGGCCTTGACGTTGTCCATTACCAAACCGTCCGGATCGATATCCCCCAAGCCTGCCGTCGCTAGCGCCTGCGCAGACGTTTCGACATCGTAGCGCGCATAGAGGAAGCGGCGGTCCGTCTTTGCTCCGTCGGCGGGAATCAGATCACCCACCTCCCTGTCCAAGGGCAGACCGGCAACGCATCGGCCAAGGCAGCGACAACTCAGGTCGTTCTCGATCGCCATCGCCAGCATGAACTCCCGCGGGAGGGTCTTAGCGGTGGCAATGAGGCCCTCACCACCAGAATGGGGATCGGGCAGCAGCCGATAGCTGTAGCTAGTGCCTACGGAAATCAGCATCATCTTGTCTTCGCCGCTCTCCCAACCGCATCGGTACTCGGGAGCGGTCGCCATCTTGAAGAGCAAGAAAGCGGGATTGTTGTAGGGCGTAACGCCACCGTCCTCGAAATAGAACTGCTTGTCCGGATCGCTGGGGTCCCACTGCAGCCGCTCCGGTGCGAAGTACGTCGGTGCCGCCGAGCTCGCGCGCACCAACTGCCAAAGCGGGATCTTGAGGTTGCAGTCTTTACGCTGCGGATCGTTGTACTTCGCCGCCGGATTGGTGCTCACCGGCCAGGGGCTGTCGGTCTCCACATTGCGCGTCACAACCATAAGGTGCTTGTCGCGCGACAAGCGCGCCTCATTCTGCAATTCCAGAATCGATTTCTCGGTGTACTCGCGCTTCAGTCGAGCTGTCAGCTTCTTGTGCGAATAGCTGCTGCGGCCGCGCGTCCAGAGGCGCTTTGCCAAGCCCTTCTTGTCGAAGATATCCGCGCCCTCCTCCACGTAGAGCTTCTCGAGTTCGTCCACCGTCTTTCCAAGTGACAGGCCCGCCGCGATAATGGCGCCGGTGCTGGTGCCCGCGATGTAGTCAAAGAACTCGTTGAGCCGCAGATCGGGCTTTCCGGTAACCGCGCGTAGATCCTGTTCGATCTTACGCAGCGCACCGAGGGAAATGACACCGAGGATGCCACCGCCATCGAGAGAGAGCAGGCGTTTCTGGTCGGGGTTGAACATGGTGTGCTCCTGTTGCGACCTGTCTCCAGACCGCGTGTGCTTCCTAACGGCTAACTCAAATGATACATGTGGGCCGCGGTCCGCGCCGCCGTTCGCCTACCGCGTTGCGGCAGTACACGGCGCCCTTCACAGCGCCCGAAGGTGAGTTGGGTGCGGTTGTGCGCATATCTTTCCATGCAAGGTATCATGGTCATCCTTCGCCCGCGGCGGTCGACCATGGATTCAGCCCCCCGCACGATCAGCCTTCGACCTGGGCCTAGCCCGACTGGCGGCGGAGACTGCCCAGCACTGGCCAAGCAGGGCACTGATCGCACCACCAAGTCACTTGCAACTTGTGGGCAACTTGGAATCTGTGAGTTCTTGATCACCTTGGCACACCTGAGGACACCATGGAGGCCGCTGGGCTACGGGGAGCACACGATTGGCAACGCGCAATCCTGAAACTCCACGCGAGCGAGTGGTTTCGTTTGCGAAGGGACTCCCAGGGATCCCTGAGCGCCTACTGCTTTCTCACTCTCGAGGCGGAGTTCTTTTCATCGCTGGCGCAGGTGTTTCGGAACCCTCTGGTCTGCCTGGCTTCAAGCGCCTGGTTTTGGACATCTACGCCCAACTCGACCCGCGCGCTCACACGTCTCTGCAACTGATCGCTGAAGCCGATGATGCGAAGAAGAGGCTGGAAATCTCGGAACTCGACCTCTTCGATCTATCCGATCAACAGATCGTAGAGTTGAGGCGATTCCAACGATCCGAATTCGATGTGACGCTAGGTATGCTCGAGAGACGAATAGACTCTCAAGCGAGCGAGACTAGCAAGGTCAGGCAAGCCGTAAGAGACACTCTGTCCAAGCTGAACCCCAAACCATCACCTATCCACAAGGCCCTCATTCAACTGTCAAACCGTGGCGTTGCTACGGCGCTTGCCACGACCAACTTCGACCTACTCCTGGAGGATGCCGCGCAATCGCTAGGGCTGCAAACAACGACATCTTCCCTCGGCGCCATTCCGAGGCCCGGCCGAAGTAGAGAGTTTGCCGGCATCCTTCACATTCATGGTGCCCTCAAACGCGACCCGGTGGATCCATCTGACCTCGTGTTGTCTGATCAGGACTTTGGCGAGTCTTACCTGCGACGACGAATGGCAACAGACTTCATCCACGACGCGGCTAGGCTGTTCAACCTCGTGTTGGTGGGATATCAGGCAAACGATCCCCCGATGCGCTACCTGCTGAATGCTGTGGCGGCAGACGGGTTGAGGTTTCCAGACGTGAGAGAGCGTTTCGTGTTCGTCGGCTCCGAGAGCATTGACAGGGTCGAAATGCAGGACTGGAGGTCCCGAGGGATTACGCCAATTTGGTACGACAGCAAGAACTCGCACGCCGCACTGCTGGACACGCTGACACGCTGGTCACAACTATCTGCAATCAACGGCGAGCAACAAGTCATAGAACGCACGCTCACGAGCATCGTGAACAAGTCCGTTGACGCAGCCACGGACGCGGAACGAGACCTCTTTGATCACCTTGTTCGGCGAGGCAACTCGAGAGAGAGAAATCGATTGACTAGGTTAGCGTCGAAGTCTAAGCCTGACCTGGGCTGGCTCGATCGCATAGTTGCCATTCTCCGGGAACCCAGAGGCGAAGAACGGAAATGACTCGTCATTGGCACTCCCTAGATGACCGCGATCAGAGCGTGTACCAGGCCACGTCTGCTTTCCTAGAGAGTAGGCTCGAGGAACGCCGGACAATCAATTGGGCCTTGGCCCTATCAGGGGGCGACTGGCCACAGCGGCGCGCAATCATAGATCTGTTGCGTGGGACAACAGACCGCCCGCTCATCGAACCATGGCGAACTGCCTGGAGCCTCATTGCCGACAGCTGGACTCAACCGTTCGCGGAGGAGCCTGGCTCGACCGCGGCACGTCAAGCTCAGGCGAGAATCGATGCTGGCGATAGCTCAAGCGACTTAATCGATTCGATCGTAAAGAGAGTTGCACCGCGACTAAAGGTAGCCCGCCTCTCAGAGAGGTACTGGAATGACTCACAAGAGCCAACGGAACCCAAAGGAGTGGAAGACCTGTTCCTCGCGTCGTTGACAAGTGGGCCGCAGATCGATCCGAAAGTTCTAAAGCTGAGTGAGGTCTCGGATCCAGGGTTTGCCCTCGCCCTGGCAAACGCCCTAGAAGACGCCGTGGTTAGAGGACTCGATGTTGCGCGGCGACTCGGTTGGGATGGCGAGACCACAAGCTGGAGACTAGGCCAAATCAAGCGAGTTTACTATGTGCCTGCCGATCACTACCACGCTGACGATGAAGAGCCGGATCGATTCAGCTCCGGGGTATCGCCGGCAACGAAACTACTTCATTTGGTGGTGAGCCGACTATTTGAGATTGATAAGCGCGGCGCAATGGAGTTCGTTGAGAAGTGGAGAGCTTGCCTCGACCCGATCCGAACCCGTCTGTGGGCAGCCCTCGCAAGAGACCCAGCAATTGCTCACCACAGCACTGTAGTCAGCTTTCTCCAGTCACGGAGCAACCGACAGTACTGGGACGTAGGGGAGTTCCCAGAGATCGCCGAGCTGCGAGCGCGCAGATTCCGTGACATGAGCGTTACTGCCCAAAAGCGGGTAGCGAATCGTATCCGCAGACTGCCCCCGAAGAACCTATGGGCGAGAGACTTCCCATCATCCGCGTTGGACGACGCGAGACACCATTGGGCGGCACGGGAACTCCAGCGCATCAGAGCCGCCGGCGCAGCGCTTCCTGCAGAAGATGAGGCGTGGCTAGCCGAAAGGATAGTCCGCTTCCCAGACCTGTCCGCAATGACGCAGGTCGACCATGGATTCCCCGAGTCTATTCGAGTCGAGAGCGTACCCGACACCCCCGACCGTCGCTTCGATTCGCTCACTGGACTCCAACGGCTGACGGCACTCGAAGGGGCTCTGGGAAGCACCCGAAGCAGTTGGCGCGATGATCCAGCAAAAGGGGCGGAGGACTGGATCAACCAAGCAGGAAACGCCGACAAGCTTGTCGATGACTTCTATGCGGCTGGAGATCGCGCTGGGGAAGCTCCAAGGGTGTGGGAGCGTTTCGGCTGGGCACATCAGCCATCCGATCAGCGACCAGATGGCGCCAAGCAGAGGCTCGCCAGCCGACTCATGGATTCACTACACACACTGCCCGATGCGACCACTTTGCAGGCAGTCAGCGGCATCACAACCTGGATTTCCAACTGGGCTGCGTGCGTGTGGAGAGATCCGAATACCATGGCCGTTTGGGAGCGCCTCTGGCCCGTTTCAGTCACAGCCACGAACAATGACCCGAGGACGGAGGGAAGGACCGACCTCGATACCGTTATCGAGTCCAGCTCCAGTTCCGAGCCCATGGATCTAGATACACTCAACACCCCCACGGGCAAGATGGTGGGGTTGTTTCTCGCTGGGCTCCCCAAGCTCCATGCAGAGCCGACTCCGTTCGCCACCAACCCTGACCTAGCACGGATGAGAGACGACATCGCTAACGCCCCTGGACACTCGGGCCGAATCACTCGTCACCGGCTAATCGCCGAGCTACCTTACTTCCTGGCCGCCGATGATCGATGGACCCGAGAGCACCTGGTTGAGCCTCTGCTATCGGACTCATCGGAGTCGGTAGCGCTATGGAGGGCGGTTGCTCTCAGAACACGCTATCACGAGGTGCTGAAAGTCATTGGGGCGAGCATGGCAGAGCGGGCTCCAGATAGAGGACTTGGTCGTGAGTCTCAGGGATCTCTCATCTTCAGTCTCGTCGTTGAATCGTTGCATTCACTGCGATTATCGAGAACGCCAGCCGTATCTCATGCAAGGGTTCAGCAGGTGCTTCGCTCACTCGACGGTGAAGCTAGAGTACACGCTGCCGGATCAGTCAGTCAGTTCCTCCGCGAGATGGCTGCGGGGGCTCCAAGCGATCCAGCGCTATCGCCAGAGGCCATCTTCGACTCGGCAGTGGAGCCCTTTCTAAAGGAGGTGTGGCCGCAAGAGCAGTCGCTGTCGACGCCCGGCGTGAGCAAGTCATTGGTGGAAATTCCCGCCGCGTCAGGCGATCGTTTCTCGGCCGCCGTCGCTGCGATCGAGCGATTCATCGTGCCCTTCGACTGCTGGTCCAGCCTTGAGTACGGGCTCTACGGAGACACCGATGGGCAACCCAAGATCAGGCAAGTGGATAGCAAAGACAAGGCCAAAGCACTGTTAACGCTGTTGGACCTGTCCATCGGTACGTCCGATCGTGCGGTTGTCCCGTTTGATCTCCCAGACCTGCTAGATCACGTAGAGAGTGTTGCGTCAGATCTCGCCACAACGTCGACTTTTCGTCGTCTCGCCGCGCTGGCGCGGTAGTCCCCCTAAGGGCCGCGCGGCTGGCTTAGATCACGAGACCGCGGGCGCAAGTCTGCCCCACTTAGCTCCCGGCAAGACGAGTGATCACCTCCTCCAAGGTAACCACATCCGCATACCGCCGCCCCACATCACGCAGATTGTCATGGTGCGGCCCCTCCGCCATATCCCCACAACAATCCTCCGGCACGATCACCCGATACCCATTAGAAAACGCATCGATGATCGACGCCCGAATACAGCCACTAGTAGTACACCCGGTGATGATCACCGTATCAACTTGATGCTTGATTAAAAACGTCTTCAGCGGCGTCTCGAAGAAGATCGAAGGCGCCGTCTTGCAGAAGGTGAAGTCGTGCTCCGGATCGTGCACACGCTCATCGATTTCCGTAGAGGGGTGCCCGTAGAAGAAGTCCTTGTACAGCACCTCCACCTTCCAGTAGGGAATGTCTCGCTTGGACTCGTAAGCTGTGTAGCACTTCGCCACGGGCAGCCCACGTGGCCGCGCCACTTCCAGCAGCTTCGCTGTGTTCGCCACGGCACGGGCCACATGCTCGGACTTGCCCAGCTCGTACTCAGGTTGGGTAAACCCCTTCTGGAAATCCACCACCAACACGGCGGCGCGCTGGCCGAAGCCCACCGGTACTGCGCCGTATCCTGCATCCTCGTGCTCAGCCATTGCTTGCCTCCCCGCCGCGGCGGCTCCGGTTTAAACGAGTCCCTTAGGCCGCGCCGCGGGTCGCGCCGCGCGTAAAGCGGGCGAGGAACTGCGGTTTGCTCGGAGGCTTCAGGCCAGTCTCAGCTTCACAGCGCTCGATCAGCTCGCTGAGCTCGCCGCCGCGGTCGAAGAGCTTCTTCTCCGGCCGCGCCGCGCGCAGTTTCGTCCGCAGAGCCTCGGTCGCACCCTCGTCCACCGTGTAGTCCTCGTTGACAACGACTCCGTAGCGACGGGCACCCTCCTGGGTCACCAGGCCCCTTTCCACGTCCTGCGCCACCCGTTCGGCCGGGCGCTCATACGGGTCACCCCAGCCGCCACCGCCCCAGGTGTCGAAGTAGAGCAGGTCGCCGTTCTTCACCTTCACGTGATCGCACTTGGAAGGCATCAGCTCTTCGGAACCGTCCGTGCGCACGAGGATCTTACGGCTCCGCTCGCCGGGCAGCCCGCCGTTCACCCCCCACGGGTAGGTCAGCCAGCGATCGTCATGGATCGAGATTTCGCCGTCGGCCAGGAAGCGATAGCCCATGCGCAAGCCGTTGCCACCACGGTGCATCCCCGGTCCACCACTGTCCGCCAGCGTCTCGTACACATCGATACGCAGCGGGAAGTTGCACTCGAGGAATTCGTTGGGCACGTTCGTGAACGCAGGCCACAGCGAGTGTCCATCAGGCCCATCACCCATCGGCTTGCCGGGAATACCGCCGAAGCCGATCTGATACAGCTGGTACCACTCCCCATCCTCCTTGTACCCCGAGTACATGAAGTGAGGACTGTCGGAGAAGCCCGCGGCGCACAGGAAGTCCGGGTTGCCCTGGCCGAAGAGTCCAGAGATCACATCGAAGATCCGACCCAACGCATGCGTTCGGCATGACAACGCCGCCGGCCGCTGCGGCTTGAGCAGCGTCCCATCCGGAATCCGCACTTCCATCAGGTCATAGAAGCCGTCGTTGAACAGGATCTGCGGGTCGAACACCATGATCATGAACACGCCGCAGAACATCTTGAACATCTCTTCATTGAGATAGAAGTTGATGCTGCCGATGGACTGCGGGTCGGTGCCCTCGAAGTCGAAGATGACCTTGTCACCCTCGCGCCACATGGCACAGCGAATCTTGTAGGGCCCCATGCCCATGCCGTCGTCGCAGATGTAGTCCTCGAAGAACTGCTTCTTCTCTGGGATTTGCGTGGTGATGAGGTGATGCATGGCGCGGTGATTGCGATCGAGGAGCTCCTGCATGGCGCTTACGATCACGTCCTCACCAAAGCGCACGGACATCTCTTGGATGCGCCGGTCGGCGGTACGGCACGCGGCAAGGATGGCGTTGAAATCCGATAGGTTCCAGTGCGGCAGACGGCAGTTGTGCAGGATGAGCTTCAAGATGTCCTCCTGCAGCTCGCCCTTCTTCACGATCTTGGTCGGCGGCACCACGATGCCTTCCTCGTAGATCTGGCGTGCGTCGGTCGGCAGGGAGCCGGGCACCTTGCCGCCGATGTCGGTCATGTGGCCAAACATGGCGGCCCAAGCGATAAGGCGGCCGCTGGCGAACACGGGGCGTAGCACGAGCCAGTCGTTGGCGTGGGAGATGGCGCCGCGGCACTCGTAGGGGTCTGTCGTGAGGATCACGTCGCCCTCTTCGATGGTGCCGTCGTAGCCTTCCATAAAGCCGTGGATGAAGGAGCCAAACTGGCCGACGACCATCTTGCCGTCGGGGTTGGCGATCATCGGGAACTCATCGTGCTGCTCGCGGATGCCTGGGGACATCGCCGTGCGGAACAGCACCGTGTCCATCTCGTAACGCGCGTTGCGCAGGGCGTTTTCGACGATGTCGAGGGTGATGGGATCGACGTCCACCTTGGCGAAGGGCGTCTCGTTGGTCTGAACAACTGTTGCGGTCATGGTGCTCTACCTACCTTACGCGCCAACCGGGCGGATGATGATGTTGCCGTACTCGTCAACGGTGCCGTTGTGGTCGGAGAGAATGAGTGACGTCGAGTCCATCTCCACCACGATGGCGGGCCCTGGGACCACGTTGCCGGCCTTCAGCTTCGAGCGATCGTAGATCACCGCCTCCCGATCCTCATCGTCCATGAAGACGTCCTGCTTGCCGATGGCGGCCGCCGCGGCATCGGCGCCGCCGCTCTCCACCTTCTCGGCGGTCACTTCGGTACCTGAGCCTTCTACGACGGCGCGTAGGTTGACGATCTCGAGCTCCACGGGCAGGGCGAAGGTGAACAGCTGCGTGTGCATCGCTTCGAATTGCTTGCCTACAGCATCTAGGCCCTCGCTGCGCAGGGCGTCGAGGGTGGTGTCGATGGTGAGCTGGAAGCCCTGGCCGAGGTAGCGCAGGTCCACCTGCACGCTTCGATTCTGTTCGGCGCGCGGCACGTTCTCCGCGTCCAGTGACGCGGCGGCCTGCTCGCCCAACTCTTCGAGGATATCGACCACCTCCTGCGGGGAGGTTTCGGAGAAGCGACGGATGAAGGTTCGCGACGCTTCATCACGTACGCTCGTGGTGGCGTCACCGTACGCACACAGCACGCCCGGGCCCGGCGGGATGATCACCGGCCAGGACGACATCAGCTTGCCCAGGGCATTCGCATGTAAGGGCCCGGCCCCGCCGAAGGCGATCAGGGCGTAGTCGCGTGGGTCATGCCCCTGCTCCACCGATACCAGGCGCAGGGCGCCGAACATGTTCTCGTTAACGATATCGATGATGCCGGCGGCCGCCTTCTTTAGCGGCAGGTCCAGCGCGTCGGCCACCTTCTGTACGGCCTTCTCGGCGAGCTCGCGGCTGATCTCCATGTCGCCGCCAAGCCGTGAGTCGCTCGGGAGGTAGCCGAGCACCACGTTGGCGTCGGTCACCGTCGGCTCCTCGCCGCCCCTTTTATAAGCGGCGGGGCCGGGATCGGCACCGGCAGATGCGGGCCCTACGCGTAGGGCTTTGGTCAGTTCGGGCACGTGGGCGATCGAGCCGCCGCCGGCACCGACGGTGCGCACATCGACGGAAGAAGCACGCACGGTCACGTCGTCCACGCTCGTCTCGCGGCGCAGCTGGGCAGCGCCTTCGCTCACCAGCGCCACGTCCGTGGAGGTGCCACCCATGTCGAGGGTCAGCAGGTTCTTGTAGCCGCCCTGCCCCGCGATCCACACGGCGCCGGTCACGCCGCCGGCGGGGCCGGACATGAGCAGGCTCACGGGCAGCTCCTGGGACGCCTTGGCGGAGGCGAGGCCACCGTCCGAACGCAGGATGTGGAGCTTCACATCGTTCATCTGCTTGGCGAGCTCGTCGCTCAAGTTCTTGACGTAGGCTGCGACCTTTGGCCTCACGTAGCTATTCGCCACCGTGGTCACCGTACGCTCATACTCCTGCATCTCCGGGATCACTTCGGCAGAGATGGACACGGGAATCCCCGGCATCTCCTCGTGAGCGATCTCGCGAATGCGCTTCTCGTGCGTGTCGTTGGCGAAGGAGTTGATCAGCGAGACCGTGAGCGCCTCGATGCCCTTGGCCTTGAGCTCCTGCAGCGACGTGCGCAGCGAGTCCTCCTGCAGCGGATCGACGATCTCACCGCTGGCGGACGTACGCTCGTCAGCCTCGCGCGTCAGCTCCAGGGGCGCGAGCGGCTCAGGCTTGTTGAAGATCACCCATCCGCCGAGGCCACCGGGCACGTAGGAGCGTGCGATCTGCAGCACCTGACGGTAGCCCTTGGTGGTGATGAGGCCCACGCGAGCCCCGGTGCGCGTGAGCACCGTGTTGGTGGCGACGGTCGTGCCGTGCATGACGTGCGAAATCGCCGTGGGGTCCACCCCCGATTTTTCGCAGACCTTGTTGATTCCGTTGAGCACGCCGATGGAGGAATCGGCCGGTGTCGATGGCACCTTGGCTGTATGAATCTGGCTGGATCGCTCGTCGATCAACAGCACGTCGGTAAAGGTTCCCCCGACGTCCACTCCCAACCGATAACTCATCGCCCTCTCCTAGTCGTATCGGTCGACGCTGAACGCCGACCGGTGCGCGACGACACGGGTCGCCGCGCGGGTGAATGCTGCTCATCGTCCTCAGGCCGCGGGCGGCGCGGGAAACACCCCTGCACGCGTGACCATGGCCGGCATGGTCGCGTCGAGAATGTCGCCCAGCCAGCGGGTCGTGTCCATGATGCCCTCGATGTCGATCCGCGCATCGAAGCCCATGCGGTCGATCATGTACAGCACATCTTCCGTTCCGATATTGCCTGTGGCGGCGGGCGCAAAGGGGCAGCCGCCCACGCCACCGCAGCTCGCATCCAGGGCGCGCACGCCGGCTTCGAGGGCCGCGTAGGCGTTGGCCAAACCCGTGTTGCGCGTGTTATGGAAATGGCATCGCGGCGGCGGCGAGCCGGCTTGGGCCAGCAGGTCGAGCATATGGCTCACATCACTGGGTGCCGCCACACCGATCGTATCCGCTAGGGCGACCTCGGCCACGCCGTAGTCTTCCAGCGCTTTCACCAGGTCCACGACGCGCGGCGGGGAGACTTCGCCCTCAAAGGGGCAGCCGAAAGCAGCGCCGATGGTGACGCCACAGGTTACGCCATCGCGCGCCGCGGCCTGCGCGATGCGGCCGACGGCTTCCAGGCTCTCCTGGGTGGTCACGCGTTGGTTGCGTTGATTGAAAGTGTCGGTAGCGACCACCACGCAGTTCACTTCATGGATCTGCGTGGCAAGGGCGCGCTCGTAGCCGCGCTCGTTCAGCACCAGGCCCAGGTAACGTACGCCCGGGGGGCGTGGCAGACGGGCGAGTAACTCATCCACGTCTGCCATCTGCGGCACGCGTTTGGGATTGACGAAGCTAGCGACCTCAATTCTGCGCACCCCTGCGCTGATCAGCCGTTCGACGAACGTCAATTTTTGCTCGGTGCTCAGCAGCGTGGGTTGGCTCTGGATGCCGTCGCGCGGCCCCACTTCCACGATCTCCACGCGCTGCCGCGGTTGGCTCGCGTTGCTGCTCAATACGCCCCCGTACGGACGCCCCCGGTCAGCTCCTATTCGGATAGAGGCGGCATCTCATTGTATACGATCTGAAGAATTTGATCTCGTAAGCCCGCGTAGCATCGCTGAAACGAGGCAGGTTGGATACAATCCTGGCATATCCCCCCTGCTTTGGCGACAGCCAACAAGGAATGCTTCTTATGTCGGACAGCCCCGCCGCCCCCTTCGGTCCGCTCGCTGGACTGCGCGCCCTCGAGATGGGGCAACTGCTCGCCGGGCCTTTCTGCGGCCAGCTGCTCGGGGATTTCGGCGCCGAGGTGATCAAGCTCGAGCAGCCGGGCCGCGGCGATCCCATGCGCGACTGGGGCCGAGAGAAGGCGAACGGCGAATCCCTGTGGTGGCCCGTCGTCTCGCGCAACAAGAAGTGCATCACCCTCAACGCCCGCGAGAGGGCCGGCCAGGAGCTGATCCTCTCGCTGGTCGAGAAGTCCGACTTCCTGGTGGAGAACTTCCGCCCGGGCACACTGGAGCGGTGGAACCTCAGCTACGACGCCCTGAAGGCGGTCAACCCGGGACTGATCCTCGTGCGCGTCACCGGCTACGGCCAGTCGGGCCCCTACGCCGCTCGTGCGGGATACGGCGCCATCGGCGAGGCCATGGGCGGCCTACGCTACGTGGTAGGTAGCCCGGATCGTCCGCCGAGCCGCATGGGCATCAGCATCGGCGACACGCTGGCCGCCACCTTCGCCTGCGTCGGCGCCCTCTCCGCCCTCCACCACCGCCACGTCACCGGCGAAGGCCAGGTGGTGGACTCGGCGATCTATGAAGCCGTGCTCAACGTGATGGAGTCGCTGATCTCCGAGTTCGACGCCACGGGCTTCGTACGCGAGCGCACCGGCGCCATTCTGCCGAACGTCGCCCCGTCCAACGTCTACCCCACGAGCGACGGCGAACACCTGATCGCCGCCAACCAGGACTCCGTCTTCACCCGCCTCTCCGCCGCCATGGGCCGCCCGGAACTCGCGGAGGACGAACGCTACGTCTCCCACAACGCCCGCGGCGAGCATCAGGAGGAACTCGACAACCTCATCGCCGACTGGACCCGCACCCTCGACGGCAAGAGTCTGGAAGATCTACTGAACGAACACAGCGTACCTAACGGTCGAATTTACCGCGCGCCCGAAATGCTCGAAGACGCCCACTTCAAAGCCCGCGACGCCATCATCCGCCTCGCCCACCCGAGCTTCGGCGAGATCGCCATGCAAAACGTGGCGCCCAAGCTCTCGGCCACCCCCGGCGGCATCCGCTTCGCCGGCGCCGCCCTCGGCGAGCACAACGACGAGGTCTACGGCGACCTCCTCGGCCTCGACGCCCAACGCCGGTCTGCCCTGCAGGCCGACGGCATCATCTAACCGGGAGCGCCAAGACCATGCCCAGCGTGCACATCAACGGCCACGACATGTACTACGAGATCCATGGGGAGGGCGATCCCGCCATCTGCATGGGCGGCTGGGGCACCTACTGCCACGGCAACACGGGCAACCTTGCCCGCGGCCTCACCGATCGCTACCAGACCCTGATCATCGACTACCGCGGCATCGGCGAGTCTTCCGACGACCCCACCATCCCCGCCACGATGGAGTTGCACGCAGAGGATGTGATCGGCCTCCTCGACCACCTCGGCTGGCGCCGCGTGCACTTCGTGGGGTTGGTTGGCATGGGCGCATGTATCGCCCAGCGCGTGGCCATCGCACGACCCGACCTGGTCCGCTCCATGGTCAACATGGGCTGCTGGGCCGCCGTCGACGACTACCTCACGGACCAGCTCAACATGTTCTTAGACGTGCACGTGAAGCAAGGCTTCGAGGCCTTCCAGCGCTTCGTCTGCTTCATGTCCTTCCTGCCGGAGTTCTACAACGAGAACCGCGGTCGCCTGGTACACCCGGACGGGCCTTGGAGCGAGCTGCGCGGGCGCGAGGTCACGCACGGCCGCCTGATCGACGCGTGCGTCTCCCACGACGTGCGCGAACTGCTGCCGCAGGTGCAGGCGCCGACGCTCGTGATTCACGCGGCGCGAGACATGGTGACGAGCCCGCGCTACACGGGCGTGATCGAGGCGCTGCTCCCGAACGTGGAGGCGGTGACCATGGAGGACGTGGCCCACGTGGTGGCTGGTCGGGAGCAGAAGATCGCCTTCTGCGAGATCCTGTTCGACTTCCTCGAACGTCACTGAGCGCGCAGGCGGGACCCACCACTCCCAGGTCCCGCCCTCCGCCGTTCGTTACTCGTAGCGCAGCGCCAACACGGGCCTTGCCATCGCCGCCCGACTCGCCTGCAACCCCACCGTCAACGTCGCCACCACCAGGGCAGCGAGCCCACTAGCGACGAACAGCCACGCCCAGTCGAGGGTGGGCACGCGATAGACAAAGCGCGTCAGCCAGTCGTTCATGAAGAACCACGCCACGGGCCAAGCGATCAGGTTCGCAAGCAGCACCAAGCGACTGAAATCGCCCGTCAGCAGCAGCACGATGTCGCCGACCCCCGCGCCCATGACCTTGCGCACGCCGATCTCTTTGGTCCGCCGGTCGGTGGTGAAGGCGGCCAGACCGAAGAGTCCCAGGGTGGCGACGAAGATCGCTAGGCCCGAGAAGGTGGCGAACATCTGTGCCTGGCGCCCCTCGCCCCGATAGAGGGCGTCGAAGCGCTGATCGAGAAACTCCCACTCGGGCGGGGTGTTCGGCACCAGTCGACGCCACACATCCTCGAAGTGCGCGATCGCCGATGCCGGGTCGCCCGGGGCGATCTTCACCGAGATCGAGCGCCCGTAGCCCGTGTTGGGCTCGGCGAACACGGTGGCCTTGATCTCGTGGTGGAGCGAGGAGAAGTGGATGTCTGGGATCACGCCCATCACTTCGCGCTCGATGAACATCGTGAGGTCAGCGTCGGCCGCCGAACGGATCACCTGACCCACGGCCTCCTCCGGCGACCACCCAAAGCGGCGCGCGGCAGACTCGTTGAGCACGGCGCCACCCTGCGTCACCGGGTTCTCCGGCGTCGGTGCTTCCACCCGCCGTTGGCTCTCGAGGAAGGTGCCGCCGGCGAGGAACTCGATGTCGTAGTGGTCGAACCACTGGTAGTCCACCTTGAGGTCGGCGATGGCCATGACGTTCTCACGCGTGAACTGCACGTCCGGCCCCACGTAGCCGCCGCCATCGAGGTTCTGCATGCCCGGCACGCGCGAGCTGTACACCGCCGACTCGATGTCGGGGTGAGCCTCGAGGGCCTGCTTCATCGGCTCGTAGAGCTCCCACAGGGGAGCGAAGAACGGCAGTCCGCTGGTGAGATTGCGGGACTTGTCGTAGCCGAGGTCGAGGTTGCGGGCGTACTGCATCTGCAACATCACCACGCCGGTGGCGATGAGCAGGGCAATGGACGTGGCGAACTGAAACACGACGAGCACGCGACGCAAGAGGTTCGACCCGGTCGAGGCATCCCGCCCCTTGAGCACCTGGGCCGGACGGAACTGGGACAGGAACAGCGCCGGGTAACTCCCTGCGAACACCCCTACCAGTAACGTCCCACCCACCAGCGCCAGCAGCGCGTTCGGGCTCAGCAGGTCGATTTCCAACGGCCTTTCGACGAAGCTCGCGAAGAGCGGCAGGGTGAGTTCCACCAGCGCGACGGCTAACAGCATGGCGAGGGCCGTGAGCAAGATCGACTCGCCCAGGAACTGGGCCACCAGCTGGCCGCGCGAGGCGCCGATCACCTTGCGCACGCCCACCTCCTTTGCGCGCTGGGTCGACAGCGCCGTGGTGAGGTTCATGAAGTTGATGCACGCGATGAGCAGCACGAACAGGGCCACCGCCGAGAACGTGTAGACGTTGTTGATGCTGCCGTTAGCTCGCCACTCGGCGTCGCGGTTGGAGTGTAGGTGAATGTCGCCGATTGCCTGCAGCTCGAGGCCAGTGCCGTCGTTGGCGTTCTCCCCGAGATGCTTGATCAGGAAGCTGGGGAAGCGTTCCTCGAGGGCCTCCGGCGAGGTGCCCGATTGCAAGCGCAGGTAGGTGTAGTAGTTGTTGCTGCCCCAGTTCTCGAGTTGATCCTCGCCCAGCAGCAGTGGCACGGCCGTGATCGAGGCGAGCATCTCGAAGGCCATGTGCGTGTTCGGCGGCAGATCCTCGATCACCGCCGTGACCGTGAGCTCCAGGCGCCCCATCAGCTGCAGCGTCTTGCCGACCGCCGGCTCACTGCCGAAGTAGCGCTCGGCGCCGCGACGGGTCATCACCAGGGAGGTGGGACTCGCGAGCGCCGAGGCAGCATCCCCCTCCAGCACCTCGAGCCCGAGGAAGTCGATGGCGTGCGTATCCGCCACCACCATGTGGTTCTCGACCCGCGGCTCGCCGTCGACGGTCAGGGTCACCTGCCCTGGGACGAGCATACGAACCTGGTCTTCGACCTCGGGGAAGTCTTGCTGAAGCAGCGGCCCGATCGGCGGCGCCACCGCAGCCAGGCGTAGGTTGTTGCCGTAAAAATCACGTACGACGCGATGGGTGCGTTCGGCATCCACCCAATGCTTGTCGTAGCTGAGCTCGTAGCGCACGAAGAGCGTGATGACGATGCACGAGGCGAGGCCGATGGCGAGGCCGATCACGTTGATGGCGCTGAACAGGGGGTTGCCGGCGATGTGTCGCCAGGCCACCCGCAGGTAGTTGTCAAGCATGGGCCACCTCCCTGCCGTGGCGCGGCGCCGGCACCACGTTCTCCGCCAGCACGCTGCCGTCGAGCATGTGCACCGTGCGGCTCGCGTGGTTGGCGTGGGTGGCGTCGTGGGTGACCATGATGATCGTGGTGCCCTCCTCGTTGAGCTGGTTGAGGAGGTTCAGCACTTCTTCGCCGTTGGCGCTGTCGAGGTTGCCCGTGGGCTCGTCGGCGAGGATGAGCTTGGGGTTGGTCACCACCACGCGGGCGACGGCCACGCGCTGCTGCTGACCGCCCGAGAGCTGCTGCGGGCGATGGTCCGCCCGATGCGCGATATTGATCTTCTCGAGCACCGTCTGCACGCGCTGGCGCCGTTCACGCGCGGGCACCTTCTGGTACAGCAACGGGAGCATGACGTTCTCCGCCACGGTGAGCTCGTCGACCAGGTTGAAGCTCTGGAAGATGAAGCCGATGCTGCGCTTACGCAGCTGCGCCAGGCGACCCTCGCCGTAGCCGGCGACATCTTCGCCATCGAAAACGTAGCGACCACTGCTCGGCGAGTCGAGCATGCCGAGCACGTTCAGCAGGGTGGACTTGCCGCAGCCCGAGGGGCCCATGATGGCGATGAACTCACCCGCGCCCACATCGACGCTCACGTTGCGCAGCGCCGTGGTTTCCACGGTACTGGTGCGGTAGACCTTGCTTACGTCGTGTAATTCGATCATGCCTAATCCTCTGGTCAGGTTGTTGGGTTAGCGTTCGATCTGCAGTCGATCGACGTCGATGAAGGTGGCGTAGGAGGACACGATCACGCGGTCCCCAGGCACCAGGCCCGCTTCCACCTCGAGGCGATTCGGGTTGCGGCGACCGAACTGCACCGGTCGCCGGCGGGCGGCCGTGCCGTCGGCGTCGAGGACGAAGGCCCAGGCGCCACCCGTGTCGTTGAAGAAGGGGCCGTTGGCGAGCAACACCGCGTCGCCTTGCGAATCCCCCAGCTGCAGGCGCAGCTGCAGGGTCTGGCCGCGACGGATGTCGGTCGGCGCGCTGCCCAGGAAGCCCAGATCGACGCGGAACTGCGCACCCTGCACCTCCGGATAGATCTTGCTGATCTCTAGGCCGTACTCACGGCCGCCGTCGGTGAACACGGCCTGCTGGCCGAGGCGCACCTGGCCCACGTAGAACTCGTTGACCAATGCGGAGGCCTTGAAGCCGTCGACATCGTCGATCTGCCCGAGGCGCTCGCCGGGCGCCTTCGACTCGCCGAGTTCCGCATTCAGCGAGGTGAGGTGGCCATCGCGCGGCGCCCGCACCATCAGCATGTCGAGCTTCTCGCGGGCGAGCGCCAGGTTGCGCTCCAGCTGGCTAACGGAATTGCGAAGCTGATCCACCTGCACCAAGCGGATGCGCTCATCCACCTCCTGGCTCTCGCGGGTGACCTCGCGGCGGGCACGCCAGTAGGCGAGCTCGTCCTTGCTCTCCTGGTATTCGTTGTTGGAGAGGAACTGGCGACCCTCGAGGGTCTCGTAGCGCGCCACGAGACGGCTCAGGCGCGTGATCTGGTAGTCGATCTCCACCAGGTCGCTCTTGAGGCTCAGGCGGTTCTGCTCGATGGCGAGCTCCGTGTTGCGCAGGTTGTTCAACTGCTCGGAGATCTCGGACTCGCGGGCGATCACCTCCAGCTGCAAGGTGGTGTTGGACAGCTCCACCAGGGGCTGACCGGCCTCCACGAAGGCCCCCTCCTCCACCAGCACGTCCTCCACGCGCCCGCCCTCGATCGCGTCCAGGAACACCGTGCGCTGGGGCTCGACGCTCGCGCGCAGGGGGATGAAGTCCTCGTAGGTGCCTTCGGACACCTCGGCGATGCGCAGGCGCTGGCCGTCGAGGGTGAAGGACGTGGTGGGCTCGAGGCTACGCAGGGCGAACGCGCCGCCGGCTACAGCAACGATGGCGATGGCCGCTCCGATCCAGAAGCGGTGGGCGCGGCGCTGAACGGGGCGGTCCATCGCGTGCTCGGGGGTGTGCGGGTTCCGAGTGTTCATGGTTTGGGTAGAGCGATTTCCATGCCAAAAATCGCCACCCAGTAGAATCAGCAACCTAGCGCCCTCCGGCGACATCCTGCACCGTTCGATTTTCGAAATCGAACACCTCCAGGCGTTCGTTTTCGAACAAGCGTGCGGTAGAGTCCCCGCCATGCCAGGCCAGGGAACCTTCCTCGTCATCGACGACGACGCCGACGTGCTCACCACCGCGCGCCTGCTCCTGCGCTGGTTCAAGCGCATCCTGGAGATCGCGCCTGACGCGGTGGTGTGCTGATGACCACCGGACGAGTGACAGCGGATCTCGGGGGTCGGCCCCGTGCTGGAGCTATTGCAGGCGCGGATCGAGCGAGATGAGTGGGCCGCGCAAGGCGGAAGCTGATGCGTGAGCCGGGCGCGCCGAAGGCGCTGGAGTAGACCCGCGCTTGATCCTCAGCAATTCGCTAGGCATCCATCGCTAGCGCATTTTCTGCAAGGCACCATCTGCAAGGCACCATCGAGGTGCCTTCCTCACCATGTTGGCAACTTCGCTGACACCAGCGCAGGCGTACGCCTACGCCCTGGTCCAGGTTGACGGTCAGCGAGCATAGTTGATGTCGCGCTTCCCCACCACGCGGCAGCCTACGCTGGCCCGCTCCGCAGGGCCTGCTTCGGCGCGCTGACGCGTGGCTACCCCTCCGGGGCTGTATCTGGACCTGCGACCAGGCGGAAGCCCACG